>CAJXJU010000085.1 GCA_913055195.1 uncultured Desulfohalobiaceae bacterium
GTCCAACAGCAGCTACAATATCACCGGCATAAGCCTCTTTTATCTCTTCACGCTTGTTAGCGTGCATCTTTAAAAGCCTTCCAATCCGCTCCTTTTTTCCGGTTGCGGCATTGATAACAGTCATTCCAGACTGAATATATCCTGAATAAATACGCAAAAAAGTTAGATGTCCAATAAAAGGGTCAGACATCAGCTTAAACGCCAGAGCGCTTAAAGGCTCATCATCAGATGCATGACATGTTATTTCTTCACCAGTTTGAGGATCTTTACCTTTAATAGCCGGGATATCTACTGGTGAAGGTAAATAATCAACAATGGCATCAAGAAGAGGCTGGACGCCTTTATTTTTAAAGGCAGCACCACAAAGCACTGGACAAATATTCAGCGAAATAGTTGCTTTACGAATACCTTTCTTCAGTTCCTCAGGTTCTAATTCCTCACCACCTAAATATTTTTCAAGAAGTTCTTCATCCTCTTCTGCAATGGCCTCTACCATTACCTGGCGCCACTTCTCTGCTTCCTCTTTTAAATCATCAGGAATATCAATATATTCGTACTTCTTACCCAGGGTCTGATCATCAAAGATGAGGGCCTTGCCCTGAATAAGATCTACAACTCCCTTAAAATTCTCCTCAGCACCGATGGGAATTTGCAAAGGTACAGGCTTGGCTTTGAGCCTCTCTTTAATCATATCAACAACGCGAAAAAAATCTGCGCCTGTACGATCCATCTTATTCACAAAAGCCATCCTGGGCACTTTATATCTATCTGCCTGACGCCAAACTGTTTCTGACTGTGGCTCAACGCCGCCAACAGCACAAAAAACAGCTATCGCCCCATCAAGTACGCGCAGTGACCTTTCTACTTCTACTGTAAAATCTACGTGTCCAGGAGTATCAATAATATTAATGCGATGATCCTTCCAGAAACATGTAGTTGCAGCTGAAGTAATGGTTATCCCTCTTTCCTGCTCCTGTTCCATCCAATCCATGATGGCTTCGCCATCATGGACCTCTCCTATCTTATGAGATACTCCTGTATAAAAAAGGATACGCTCTGTTGTTGTTGTTTTGCCCGCGTCAATGTGGGCCATAATCCCGATATTTCTCTGTCTCTCAATAGGTACAAGTCTTGCCACAATCCATCTCCAATTTTACCAGCGATAATGAGCAAACGCCTTATTGGCTTCAGCCATTCTGTGGGTATCTTCTTTTTTCTTAATCGCGCCACCACGATTATTATATGCATCTAAAAACTCTGCCGCCAACTTTCTCTCCATTCCTTTCTCGCCCCTGGCACGGGCATAAGTAACCAGCCATCTAATAGCCAGAGATCGTTGGCGATCAGGGCGAACCTCCATAGGCACCTGATAGGTTGCCCCTCCAACCCTTCTGGATTTTACCTCCATCTGAGGCTTCACATTCTCAACTACCTGTTCAAAAGCCTTTAAAGGGTCTTCTCCGGTACCTTTGGCCAGCTCTTCTATGGCCTTATAAAAAATCTTCTCCGCTACACTTTTCTTGCCATCAACCATGAGCCTGTTAACAAATCTGGTTACCAGTCGGCTCCCATACACTGGATCCGGCAAAACCTCTCTTTTGGGTACTGGGCCTTTTCGTGGCATCAATCTACTCCCTTTTATATGTTATTTTGGTCGCTTGGTTCCATATTTTGAACGGCTTTTGCGCCTATCCTGAACTCCAGCAGCATCCAGCGCCCCCCGAATGACCGTATAACGAACACCAGGAAGGTCTTTAACACGACCGCCACGCACCAGAACAACAGAGTGCTCCTGCAAATTATGACCCTCTCCAGGTATATATGAGGTAACTTCGATTCCGTTTGTCAGCCTTACCCTGGCCACCTTACGCAAAGCCGAGTTAGGCTTTTTTGGTGTTGTTGTATATACACGCACACACACGCCCCTTTTTTGGGGACAACCTTGCAGGGCTGCTGTCTTCTTTCTCTTAACTACTTTTTGCCTGGCCTTTCGAACCAATTGATTGATAGTCGGCATAAATCCTCCATCTTTAAATACCTTGCAGAAACTGGGGAGACTTATTGTATAGTCTCCCTCTTGTCAAGGGTTTAAGGAACTTTTTATTAATTTTATCTAAATCCAAGGTAATTCCCGGTATAATCTTTGACTTATCCCCCACTCATCCATCAAGAGAATGCCTGAGGTTTACGAAACAAAAGTTTCTTCTTCCAGCTCTTCCAGAAATTTATCTGGTTTTTCCGGCTGGTCAGGGACATCTATATCTGTCTTTACATAAGCTCTATAACCAGTTCCTGCTGGAATAAGCCTACCCACGATAACATTTTCTTTTAAACCTCTTAACCAATCAATTTTGCCCAAAAGGGCTGCCTCAGTAAGCACCTTGGTTGTCTCCTGGAAGGATGCAGCCGAAATAAATGATTCTGTGCTCAGTGACGCCTGCGTAATTCCCAGGACCAGAGGTTCAGCCAGGGCTGGTTTCAAGCCTTTTTTCACGCACTTGGCATTAACCTGCATGAACCTGTTTTTGTCAACCTGTTCGCCTACAAGGAATCCTGTATCGCCAGGATCTGTGATGGTGACCTTCTTCAACATCTGACGAACTATAATCTCTATATGTTTATCATTGATATGTACACCCTGAAAACGGTAAACATCCTGAATTTCTTCCACCAGATATTTGGCTAGATGTTTCTCACCCTTAATTTTCAATATATCGTGAAGTTCTGGATTACCTTCGGTCAGAAGTTCACCAGCTTCCACAAAATCGCCTTCCTGAACAGTTATATGCTTCCCTTTAGGAATAAGATACTCTTTGGGTTCACCAGTCTCAGGCGTAACAATAATTTTCCTTTTACCTTTTGTATCCGGGCCAAATGAGACAATGCCGTCAATTTCAGAGACTATAGCCTGATCTTTGGGCTTACGTACTTCAAAAAGCTCTGCAACTCTGGGCAAACCACCTACAATATCCTTGGTCTTGGAAGTTTCCCTGGGCTTTCTGGCGATGACATCACCTGCTTTCACCCGGTCACCTTCCTTGACCATGATAATGGCCCCTACTGGCAGCTGAAAAACAGCATCTGTGTTTGTGCCGGGTCTCTTTTTCACATTACCATCTTCATCGCAAATAGATATGCTTGGTCTGTAGTTTGTAGATCGGTACTCAATTATAGTCTGGGTAGCTTTCTTTGTAGTCTCGTCAACCTTTTCCTGATAAGTTCTACCTTCAATAATATCAGTCAACCGGATATATCCATCTACATCAGTAACAAAAGGCTCATTAAATGGATCCCACTCAGCCAGGAGCTGACCCTTCTCCACCATCTGCTCGTGGTTGACAAACAACTTGGCTCCAGAAGGCAGGAAGTATTTTTCCCTCTCACGACCCTGGTCATCAACGATCTTAATCTGTCCGCTTTTACCCAGGACCATGGACTCGCCTTTGACGTTGGCTACGGTTTTTACTCTGGACAATATAACCTGTCCTTTATTCTGAGCTACAATATTGGATTGTTCAATCTCTTTGGATGCTGTGCCACCAATATGGAATGTACGCATGGTCAACTGAGTTCCTGGCTCACCAATGGACTGAGCAGCTATTATACCTACTGCTTCACCAACATTGACAAGATGTCCACGGGCCAGGTCCCTCCCATAACACAATGCACACACACCATGTTTGCTTTTACAGGTCAGGGTAGATCGAATAGTTACACTACTGATACCAGCATCTTCAATTTGTCTGGCCTTGTCTTCATCTATCATGGTATTGGCCGGTACAATCACTTCTCCACTCTCAGGATCCAGTACATCAAACATAGCGATACGACCCAATACCCTCTCGCTAAGCCGCTCCTTTATCTCTCCGGCCTTCATCAAGTGGGTTATTTCAATGCCATCAACAGTTCCACAATCATATTCGCTGATTGTTACATCCTGCACTACATCTACCAGACGCCTGGTCAAATAACCTGAGTTAGCTGTCTTAAGCGCTGTATCAGCCAGACCTTTCCGTGCACCGTGAGTAGAAGTGAAGTATTGCAGAACTGTAAGTCCTTCCCTGAAGCTTGAGGTAATAGGAGTTTCAATGATCTCGCCTGAAGGCTTTGCCATAAGTCCGCGCATTCCTGCCAGCTGCCTCATCTGGTCTTTATTACCTCTAGCACCGGAGTTGGCCATCATAAAAATGGGGTTTAAGCTGATATTTTCTTCTTCTTTTCCAGTCACAGGATCTTTAACAATATCTGTGGAAAGTTCTTTCATCATCTCCGCAGCCACATCATTGGTGGCTTTGGTCCAGACATCAACAACTTTATTATATTTCTCAGTCCTCGTTATGATACCGTCACGATACTGTTTTTCAATTTCATTAGCTTCATCCAGGGCAGCCTTAAGAATACTCTCTTTTTTGTCCGGTATCTTCAAATCCTTTACCCCAATAGTAATTCCAGCCCGTGTAGAATATTCATATCCCAGATCTTTTAACCTGTCACACAGAATAACTGTAGCTTTAGTCCCTGCTCGACGATAGGTCTCACCCACTAAGCGGGCAATATTCTTTTTGCTCAAAAGGCAGTTGACCAGTTCAAATGGTACATTTTCCGGCAATAATTCACCGACAATAATACGGCCTGGAGTAGTGTCCACAAGAGTGCCATTGATACGAACCTTAATTCGGGCATGCAAGCCCACACATCCAGCGTCATAAGCAGCAATAACTTCATCCGGGGATGTAAAAATCTTACCCTCACCCTTTTCAAATGATCTTTTTACTGTAAGATAATACAAACCCAGAACAATATCCTGTGTGGGAACAATAATGGGTGAACCATTGGCCGGAGAAAGAATATTGTTGGTTGACATAATAAGTACCCGGCACTCAATCTGAGCCTCGATGGATAAAGGTACATGTACGGCCATCTGGTCACCGTCAAAGTCAGCATTATATGCTGTACATACCAACGGATGAAGTTGAATGGCCTTACCTTCAACCAGAATAGGCTCAAAGGCCTGAATGCCCAATCTATGCAAGGTAGGAGCACGGTTCAATAAAATCGGATATTCTTTAACCACTTCCTCCAATACATCCCAGACCACAACATCACCGCGCTCGACCATCTTTTTTGCGCTTTTAATGGTACTGGCATAGCCCTTCTCTTCCAGCTTGGAGTAAATAAAAGGCTTAAACAGCTCCAGAGCCATTTTCTTGGGTAATCCACACTGATGTAGTTTCAATTTAGGCCCGACAACAATTACCGAACGACCGGAATAATCTACACGTTTTCCAAGCAGATTCTGACGAAAACGGCCCTGTTTACCCTTAATCATATCACTTAAGGACTTAAGCGGACGGCCATTGGTTCCAGTAATGGCCCTTCCTCTGCGGCCATTGTCAAACAGGGCATCAACAGCTTCCTGCAGCATTCTCTTTTCGTTTCGAATAATGATATCAGGAGCCCCAAGCTCTATCAGTCTTTTCAGGCGGTTATTACGGTTGATAACCCTGCGATAGAGATCATTGAGGTCTGAAGTGGCAAACCGTCCACCATCCAGAGGAACGAGAGGTCTAAGCTCCGGAGGAATAACCGGAATAACTTCCATAATCATCCATTCTGGTTTATTACCAGACTCAATAAAAGCCTCAACAATCTTCAAACGTTTGGCCAATTTCTTTTTCCTGGTCTGGGAACGGGTAGCAAGAGATTCCTCCCTGAGTTCTACTCGCAACTTTTCCAGATCAATCTCTTCCAGTAAAACCTTAATGGCCTCTGCCCCCATCCCAACCTTAACTGCTTCTTCACCATAGTGATCAATAATCTGAAAATACTGCTCCTCAGATATGACCTGTTTTTTGGCAAGGTTAGAGGGTCCTGGATCAAGAACAATATAAGAATCAAAATATAAAACCTTCTCCAGTTCGGCCATGGTCATATCCAGAAGAGTCCCAATTTTGGAGGGCAAACTCTTTAAAAACCAGATATGAGCCACAGGCGCGGCCAACTCTATATGGCCCATCCTCTCACGGCGAACTTTAGAAGCAATAACTTCAGCACCGCATTTCTCACAAACTATACCGCGGTGTTTCATGCGTTTATATTTTCCA
>CAJXJU010000086.1 GCA_913055195.1 uncultured Desulfohalobiaceae bacterium
GCTATCGCTGTTCGCCTGTCCCCGCACGGAAAAATTTACTTTTTGCAGGCGACTCTTATCACAAACGTTTAAACTGGAGGAAAAGTTATGTTTTGTTATCAATGTGAACAGACAGCCAAAGGAACAGGATGTGTAAAAATTGGCGTATGCGGCAAGCAACCTGATGTAGCTGCTCTGCAAGACCTTCTCATCTATGCGTTAAAAGGCTTGTCCCAGGTCGCTTTGGCAGCACGGGAAAAAGGAATCAATGAGCGTAAAGTCAATGTCTTCATCTGTGAGGCAATATTTTCTACCCTGACCAATGTCAATTTTGATCCGCAGCGCGTAGCTGACCTGGTTAATGAGTGCGTCAAATTAAGAGATGAATTAAAGCAAAAGCTTGTGGACGCTGGCGGACAGGTGCCGGATTCAGGCCCGGCTGTTTTTGAACCAGCAACGAATCTTGAGGATATGGTAACTCAGGGTGAAGAACATGGTATTCTGGCCGAAAAGGACCCTGATCCGGATATTCACTCCTTAAAACAGACCTTAATTTACGGACTCAAAGGAATAGCAGCTTATGCTGATCATGCCCAGATCCTGGGCCAGGAAGATGATAATGTCTATAAGTTTGTCCAGGAAGCCCTGGTAGCCACCCTGCGCACAGACATGGAACTTGGGCAGTGGGTGGAACTCCTCCTTGAATGCGGTCGAATTAATATTCGGGCTATGGAGCTTTTGGACGCGGCTAATACTTCAACTTATGGCCATCCAGTACCCACAGAAGTTCCTCTTGGGGCAAAAAAAGGAAAAGCCATTCTCGTCTCTGGTCACGATTTAAGAGATATGGAACTGATTCTAAAACAAAGTCAGGGCAAGGGGATTTATGTCTATACTCATGGTGAGATGCTGCCCTGTCATGGTTATCCAGAGCTGAAAAAATATGAACATTTCTACGGCCACTATGGCACTGCCTGGCAAAACCAGCAAAAAGAGTTTGCCCGGTTTCCCGGCGCCATTGTCATGACTACCAATTGCATTCAGAAACCGCTTGAAAATTACAAGGAAAACATCTTCACCACCGGCCTGGTAGCCTGGCCAGGAGTAAAACATATTCAGGACAAGGATTTTACTCCGGTTATTGAAAAGGCCCTGGAAATGGAAGGGTTCACAGAAGACACAGATAAAGGCACAGTCATGGTGGGATTTGCCCGCAATGCAGTGCTTTCAGTGGCGGATAAGGTCATCGCGGCTGTAAAAGCCGGTAAAATCAGGCACTTTTTCCTGATCGGCGGTTGTGATGGAGCAAAGCCAGCCAGAAGTTACTACACTGAAATTGTGGAAAAAATTCCTGAAGATTGCGTAGTTTTGACTCTGGGTTGCGGTAAGTTCAGATTTTTTGATAAAAAACTGGGCGATATTGACGGAATCCCCAGGCTTCTGGATGTAGGACAATGTAATGATGCCTATTCTGCCGTCCAGATAGCCCTTGCACTGGCTAAGGCCTTTGACTGTGATGTCAATGACCTGCCTCTATCTCTTATCCTCTCCTGGTATGAGCAGAAGGCAGTGGCAATTCTTCTTTCTCTCCTGGCACTGGGTATAAAGGATATTCGTCTTGGCCCATCATTGCCAGCATTCATCAGCCCCAATGTCCTGGATTTTCTGGTTAAAAACTATGATATTAAACCTATTTCCACGCCTGAAGAAGACCTTAAGGCTATCTTAGGTTAAAAACCAAAAAAAAGGGCCGTTAACCGGCCCTTTTTTTGACATATTTTTTCCTCCTTTGATAAATTCTTAGCCTGAATCGCACCCCCGAAAGTTGAGTAAACTACCAGTTCTCACCAAGCAGTTCAAAATATCCTTGAGGATGATCACAAGCTGGGCAAGTTTCTGGTGGTTCACTGCCACTGTGAATGTATCCGCAATTCAGACAACGCCACACCACTTGTTCTTCTCTTTTAAAAACCCGGGGCCTTTCTCTATATTTTCAGCCAGTTCTTTAAACCTTTTTTCATGCTGTTTTTCTGCTACTGCATCTTCAGGGGTCATTTCCCAATCTATGGGCAAATCCTTAAATTTTTTTAAATCACACATGCTTGAACCTCCTACGTTTGCGCGTTCAACCCTCAATCTCCAACAAAAGTTAAGACTGAAAAAAACTATACTTTAGCACTTATCCTACGCTAGTCTGACAATCAGGACAAATGCCAAAAAATTCAAGTCTGTAGCCATGAACCAAAAAACCTGACATATTTTTCTCCATCATATCAAGATTCATCTCCACATCTACATCTCTCACGCAACCACAATTTAAGCAGCGAATATGATAATGAGGCTCTGGATTGCCATCAAATCTCTTTTGTAACCCGGCCATTTCCAGTTTCTGAATGAAACCCATTTCCGATAAAACTTCCAGGTTTCTGTAAACAGTACCCAGACTAATCTTTGGCAGCTCCTGACGCACCATATCATAAACTTCATCAGCAGTAGGATGTGTTTTAACGCTTCTCAAAGCTTCTAAAATAACCTTTCTCTGCCTGGTTAAACGCTTATCCTTTGGGAATTTCATTTTTTTCCTTCCTAAAAATGAAAATCGTTATTTAAAATAAAAAATTTAACTAAATTATTTGACTTTTTTTGTTAATAATAATAATTATCAGTTTTGACGTTGTCAAATTTAATTTTTAAATTTTTGTGAATGCCCCTAAAATTTAGCAAAAAACTTTAATCCCCTCTTTATCCCCATATAACATCCTGTGCCCCCCTTTAAAGCAGGGTGCCGGGGATAAAAAAAGCTGGCCATTTTCCCTGGCCAGCTTTTTTTATTTTAGGTTAAAATTTATATAAGTCAACTAATATGCCTCTTCGTACTCCAGATCTTTAGCTGTCAGTGTATGGCTAAAAGTCTTATAGACCCAAAATTGATAAGCAATAACAATGGGTACAAAAGTCAAAGCCACGCCCAGCATAATCTTTAAGGTAAGGGGACTGGAGGCAGAATTGGTAATGGTCATGCTATAAGCTGGATTTATACTGGAAGGCAAAAGTGCCGGATAAATGCCAATAACGCCAAAAAGGGCTGTGCCTGCAATGGTAACAGCCGAAGCAATCCAGGCCATAAGCCATTTCTGCGCTCCAATATAAATGCGTGACAAAAAGATACCTGCAAGGGGCAAAAGCAAAATAACAAACAAAATAGGATTGGCCAGATAATTGGCATACAACTTTGTGCTCATTGCGCTAAAGGCCAGAAAGACAACAGCTACAACTACTTTAATGGGCCATACTCTGGCAGCAACTGCTCCGCTTCTCAATTGCAGATCTCCTTCAGTTCTAAAGGCCAGCCACAACGCTCCGTGCTCAAGAAACAAAAGAACAAAAAGAACTCCACCAACCAGGCCATAAGGATTTAACAGAGTAAAAATATTACCCTGAAAAATTCCATTTTCATCAATGGGAATGCCTTTAAAAATATTGGCAAAAGCCACGCCAAGCAAAAGAGCTGGCAAAAAGCTGCCCACAAACATGCAGGTATCCCAGACCCTGCGCCAGGCCGGGCTTTCAACTTTGCTACGAAACTCAAAACTGACCCCACGAACAATCAGGGCAATTAACAATAACATAAGAGCTGTGTATAACCCTGAAAACATAACCGCATAAGTTCCGGGAAAAGCTGCAAAAGTAACACCACCTGCTGTGATGAGCCAGACTTCATTACCGTCCCAGAACGGCCCCATAGCATTATAGATAATTCTTTTCTCTTCCTCATTTTTGGCCAGAAAAGGCAGCAACGTGCCCAGGCCAAGATCAAAACCATCCAGAACAAAATATATAGCCCAGAGTATTCCCCAGAGCAAAAACCAGATTGTCTCTAACATTTTTTCCTCCTGATTAATTTGTGTTGGTGATAGCTCTGATATTGCTAAATTACTGACACGATGTTGTCTAACTGTATAAAATTACGCTTCTGGTCCTTTGCGGCCAAATTTTGCCAGAAGATAAATATCTACTGTGCCTAAAAAGGAATACAAAATTGTCAAAAGAGCAAAAGAAAGCCAGACCTGACCACTGCTCACTGGCGATACAGCAATAGATGTCTTCATCAAACCATAGACAATCCAGGGCTGCCTGCCTACTTCAGCCACAATCCAGCCGGCCTCATTGGCAAGATAAGGAAGAGGAATAGCCCAGACCAGCACTTTTAACAATGCTTTACTTTGCAAAGGATCAGCCTTATTTTTCCAGGCCAGAAAGGAAAGTAAAAGAAACAAAAAGGCCAATCCTACCATTATCCTGAAGGAATAATAAGTCAGAGCAACCGGTGGCCTTTCCTCTCTGGGGAAATCTTTTAATCCTTTAACAGTTGCGGAAGGGCTATGATAGGCCAGAAAACTCAAAAGGCCTGGAATGGGCAGGACCTCAATTGAATTCCTCTCGTTATCTTCATCCGGTATGACCAGAAGATGCATGGGAACATTGGTGCCTGTTTCCCACAAAGACTCCATTGCAGCCAATTTGGTAGGCTGGGTTTCTGCGATTTCAGAACCGTGAAAATGGCCTTCCAGTACCTCTACTGCTGAAAATATCAGGGCAAATGTTGCAGCCACTGCAAATGACTTCTTGAAGAAATCTGTCTCATTGTTGCGCAGCAAATGATAGGCAGAAATCCCAAGAACAAAAAATCCCGCCAGAATATAAGCACCACTTAAGGTATGAAAAATTTCCAGCCACGCGAATTTCTGCAAAACCACATCCAGAAAATTTGCCAGTTCAGCCCTGCCATTGCGCATGACATAGCCAACTGGATGCTGCATAAAGGCATTGGCAATCAAAATCCAGACTGCTGACAGGTTAGACGCTCCAGCCACCAGCCAGATGCTTAAAAGGTGAAACTTTGGAGAAAATTTTTCCCAGCCAAACACCCAGACAGCAATAAAAGTTGATTCCAGAAAAAAGGCTGCTGTTGCCTCAATGGCCAGCAAAGAACCAAAAATGTCTCCTACATACTCGGAGTACTTTGACCAGTTGGTTCCAAACTGGAACTCCAGAGTTATACCGGTGACCACACCAAGAGCAAAGTTAATCAAAAACAGTTTTCCCCAGAACTTTGCCATGCGTTTGTAGGTTTCATCTCCTGTTTTGACATAAATGGTCTCCATAATTGCCACTAACATGGAAAGGCCAAGAGTCAGCGGCACAAAGATGAAATGAAACATGGTTGCCATGGCAAATTGTAACCTGGACAAAAATAACGCATCCATCCTCCTCTCCTCCTTTAATTAAAGTTTAAAGCGGACTTGACATCTAATAGAAATGATAATAATTACTAATCAACTTATTTGTCAATAAAAAATCAAGGAGGTTTAAAATGAATCTACGCCCAGGCATTGAAGCACCAGACTTTACACTTAAAGGCTTCCATAATGGTGAGGTTAAGGATTTTAAGTTGTCTGACTTTAAAGGAAAATGGGTTGTTGTTTGCTTTTATCCAGCAGATTTCACTTTTGTCTGACCAACTGAGCTTACAGCGATAGCGGTGCGCTATTCAGAGCTTGAGGATTTAGGCGTTGAAGTTCTGGCTATCAGCGTTGATACTGTTTTCAGCCATAAGGTATGGCAGGAAGAAGAGCTTTCAAAAATGGTGGAAGGAGGTGTGCCTTATCCCATGCTCTGGGATGTAGGAGGAAAAACAGGTCAGGCCTATGGAGTATATGACGAAAACCTTGGTCTAAACCTGCGTGGCCGTTTTCTCATTGATCCAGATGGGATAATTCAGGCAATAGAAGTGCTAAATGCCCCTGTTGGCAGAAATACAGACGAACTCATCCGCCAGATACAGGCCTTTCAATATGTAAGAGAACACTCTGACGAAGCATGTCCGGCTGGCTGGCGCCCTGGCAAGCCAACGCTCAAGCCATCACCCGCTCTGGCTGGCAAGGTCTATGAAGTCTGGAAAGTGGAAAATGCCCAGAATTAGAAAGGTTAAAAATTAAAACAGGTGAGCAATAATGGTTGCTCACCTGTTTCAAACTAAAATTTTATTTTTTTTCATCCATAACACACTTAACTCAACTTTCGGAGTTCCGAAAGTTGAGAAATTCGAAATCCGAATATCGA
>CAJXJU010000087.1 GCA_913055195.1 uncultured Desulfohalobiaceae bacterium
GATAGTTAAAGTTAAATTTGAAGTATAAAATTCGTTTCGGGTCAATGACATCTAACTGGTTGTAAATTAAGAAGTTTTTGTCATTTGAGCATTAGAAAATTCGGATTTGTTTCGAATTTCGATATTCGGATTTCGAATTTAGATGAGATACCCCCGGTACTAGTCCCCGCACGGAAAAATTTACTTTTTGCAGGCGACTCATTTTAATGACTGGCATGGCATTTGCTCGTCTCCGGTTATCCTGAAAAAATTTCCCGGGATAAAAGGAGAAGCAAATGTCAACTTTCAGGTTTAAACTTCTGACAACTGCAGGGGAAATAGAGCAGGGTATTGTTGAACTGCCCTTTTTTGATACCAGTGCCGCTATCAGGTATTTTGAAAGAAGAGGAGCCATAGTTCTTGAAATCAGCAGTATCCCGGAAGCCATTGCCTTTGTCATGCGCCTGCTCAGAAAACGGGCAGTGCGCGTTAAACGTCCAATCCTGGCAGAATTTTTTAATAGTCTTTCCATGTTGCTTGAGGCGGGAGTGCCTGTTCTGTCCGCGCTGGAAGAACTTGAAGAGGACACAGAGCATCATTTTTTGAAATTAACCATTAAGCTTATATGCACAGATATAGAAGGCGGACAGACATTTGCCGAAGCAGTTGAAAAACATTCACAAATATTTTCGCCAGTTTTATTAAATATGATCAAGGTTGGTGAAGAAACAGGAACTCTGGATAAAATGTTAAAAAAATGTTCTGAGCATGTTCAGCATCTGCATGAAATCATTGGAGGCACAAAACGCGCCCTTATGTACCCGGCCTTTTTAACTTTGACCGTGATTGGCTCAATGGTCTTCTGGTTCTGGTTTGTCGTGCCCAGAATAGTGGGACTGTTCAAGGATATGGGCATTGCCCTGCCCTTGCCAACAAGGATTTTGCTCTGGCTTTCCAACTTTTTTCAGGCCCACACAGGACAGATGATACTGGTAATTACCACCTTGATATTTACCTTCATAACATTACGCCGCGTGTCCTATAATTTCAGATACTACACTGACAGGTTATTACTCAGGATACCTGTTCTATCCACCATTATAGAAACTTCTCTCATTGCCAGAATAAGTGAATTTTTAGGAATTCTTATTGGCGCGGGAGTAGGTATTTCACGCACCATGAAACTGATTATTGATTCAATAAAAAATGAAGTCTTTAAAGAAAGATTTACAAGAGTTGACGAAACAATTAAAACCGGTGAAAATCTTTCCACTGCCTTAAAAGAAGCACGGGCCATGCACACCTTTGCCCTGCGCATGATTTCAGTTGGCGAGCAAACAGGAAAAATCGAAGAACAAACAGAATATGTGGCAAAAGTATATCGGGACAAACTCAACGCCCTGGTAGAAGTTCTTGGCAAAACCCTGGAACCGGCCATGCTGGTCTTTATAGGAATATTATTCGCCATGCTCATCGGCGGGCTGTTGCTGCCAATCTATGACATGATGACAAAATTAAGCTGATACAAAAGGTTGCAGATGCGGTTGCAAAAAAAGCGTTTTTGCAACCGCATCAACTAAAAAAATGGTGATATAAAATGAGCATTTCAGTCAAATGGCTGCTAACGATTCTGTTTTTAACGGCGTATGCAACCTCTCTGTTTTTTTTCTCATCCGCTTATAAACAATTTCAAATTGCCATCCATCATAAAAAAGAGCTCCAGAATCAGCTTGCTGCTTTAAAAAAGCAATTAAAAAAACTTAAATCCAACCCAGAAAAAGTTAAGCGCTGGAAGGCAACCATCCAGAAGTTAGAAAATGCCCATCTTCATCCTGATCACTGGTTAAAATATCCCTTTATAGTAGATCAGGACATAACCTGGAATCAACTGGCAAATATTGCCTTTATCATCTCTGCTGGACATCCTTATGGACAAAAGTATCTGTTTGTGCCAGAATCTTTTGTGCTTATCAAAAAAGATACCAGCGACTCCAGTTCAGATGTTACAGGCCAGAAAAATTCACAATCTTCAAATGCTCAAAAACCAGCTCAGGATAACTCTCAGAATGAATTATATTCTGTTAAGCTAAAAGGTGCTTTTCTGGTTAAAAAAACAGTAAACACTGCTTCTTCAGATAGCAATAAAGAAATCGCCTGCAAAAAGTAAATTTTTCCGTGCGGGGACAGGCGAACCGCGATAGCAATAAAGCAAAGGTTTCAAACAAAGATGAGCAACAATTCAAATAACAGCTCTGATTTACCTGAAATAATTCTGGAACTGGAAGACGAATCTTCACAGGAACCAACTGATCAAACACAAAAAGAACAGGATTCTTCCATTCCTTCAACACAACCTGACCTGGAAATCAACCCTGACCAGGATAACCAGGCCGGGTTGCATCCTGAAAAGGATGACATGCCAGATGTTTCCGTGTATCCAGATGAGCCCGTATCTACAAATGAGGAGGAAAATAGAGTTAATTTCAGCATTGAAGACGCCAGGGACAGTGGCGATGATAGTGCCAATACGCCTGAGCAATTAGAGTTTGTTGATTTGTTTCAAGATACTTTACCAGAGGGCAGGGACCTTCTGGATTCTCCACCGGTTGAATCATTATCACCCAACGGCCAGGCAAAGCCTGATCAGCAAGAAACAGAAGAACCAGCACAGGAAAATGAATTATCTCCTGAGGCCGCTGTTGAGACCATCCTGCCGGAACCATCAGAAACAAAAGAGGCTCTTTTGCCTGAAAATAAATCTTCAGAACAATCTGAAGAACCAGTATTTCATTTCGAGCCTGAAACACCCGATATCGAGCCTGAGAGATCAGAAACCGATCAATCACCTCCAGACCGGCAGCAAATTATAGACGAGCTAACAGCAAAAGGCTGGACAGTTTATGAACATCAACGCTGCCGCGCTTTTGTGCTGGATTGTGAAGAAGGAGCCTTTTTATTGGCCGGCAATACAGTCAGCCAGGGAAAAGACATCAAAAATTTTCCAGAACATCTCTTATACTTTGTTGACTACTATCAATCGCAGGGGCCAGGAGTAACAACTTTTGACGGCAAGACAAAATACGCTAAAATCCTTATCCAGAAAAAACTGGAACAGGAAGGGGAACTAAGCGAAGAGTTTGAGCTTCATTTCCTTGCCTCACATAAAATATCAGGCTCAAGAACAGAATTTCTATATCATTTGCTTCCCATAGAAAAACACAATGCGCTTTTGCATCTCTGTGCTCAAACCAGACATGGCTTTTTGCTTTTTGACATCACAGTGCTGCTTTATTCCATTCTTGCCAGGACCAGAAACAAAGCAGCAGCCTTAATTCTCCATCTGCCAGGCTCAGCCCTTTTTCTGGCTGGCAAATTAAGGCAGGGATTTATAGTCAGACGTTTTGTGCTGGCAGAGGGCAATGAGCAATCTTTGCTGGACGTGCTTTACGCGTGCTCACAGCTGCTGGGAACAAAGGAATGGGGGAAAACAATTCGCCATATTGACTGGCTGGAGTCTTTAACAGCCAATCCCATCTGGCCGGCCAATCCCCCACGGGAGCAAAAATTTCACAGATGGCCCCTTTTTGTTTACGATTTTAATGGACAGCCTTATTTTTCCAGCCTGCCAGAGGCCATTCGCCGTCTGGATAAAAGACTGGCCTTTAATCCCCGCTCAGAGTTAATCGGTCTTAAAATAGAAAAACTCGAAAAATTTCTCTATGCCGCCATATTTGGCCTGACCTGCATGTTTGGCATCAGCGCTTATCAATTCAACAACTCCTGTACGCAACTTGAACAAAACAACATCAACCTGCAACGCCAGGTCTCCTCTCTGGCCAGGCAGATCAGGATATTGCAAAAACCCCTGCAAAGCATTCATCCCCCATCTAAAGACGAACTGGAACAGATAACCGCCCTTGCCAGAGACATAAAAAAAGCCACCCTGTCTCCCAGGCTGTCCATTATCTGGAACGATCTGGCGAGCATAACGCCTGAAATATGCAGGATAGGCGCCATAGACATCAAATACCATGACAACCATGTGGAGATAAGGCTGGAAGGCATGATTGTCTCAGACCTGGTCCAGGCGCAATCTATTTTTACATCTTACCTTTCAGCCCTTGAAAAAAAGAACTTTGTCATTATAAAGAAAAACATTCAATTAAGCCTGGACAACAATCTCTTTAAACTAACCTTAACCAGAAAATACGTGAATTAACCATGCACAAATTACGCGTGCACGCTGTTACAAGATTTATTCTCCTGCTGACCATGATGGCTGGTGCTGTTTATTTTTCCATTTATCAAATCCAGAACATCATAATACCACCTCTCAGAGCTGCTTCCACTCAAAAAATTCAGCAACTTCCCCATGATGACACAATCAATCTTTTTATAGAAGCAGCAGACCTTCTTAATCTGCCGCCATCTGCATCTTCACCAGCAACGCTCAAGATTGATCCATCCCTGCTGAAACAAAAAACGCAAACCAGAGTTACTCTTGCCCTGCAACTGATTTTTGCTGGCAACAAAAAATACGTGCTGATTAACGACCAATTTTACACCATCAATGACGTGCTTCCAGATGGGCGCAGGATCAAGGATATTAATGACGAAGGAGTTGTTCTTTCGTCTTCTGGCAAGCCAGCAGAGCTTCTGGCCTGGGCACCGCCTTTAAAGGTGGAGCTGAAAAAATCAGCAGCCCTGGCTGCTGCTTCATCTGCCAGTGCTGCTCAGGCCCAACCTTCATCAGCGCGGCAACAACAAATCGCGTCTTCCAACCAGACCTCAAGCATCAATGTCAATCAGGCTCTGGAATTATTAAAAAATTTGCAAAATATAAATGGAAAAGGGAAATAGGTATGCATTGCCATAAAATTAAAAAAATCTCCCTGTTCATCCTCTTTATTTTTCTGTTCAGCGCGTGCGCGCCACCAAAGGACAGGTTAAAAAACAACCTGGGATACAAAGAATTAACAAAGCTTTTAGAGAAAGAACAAAAAGAGCTTTTTAAAGCCAGGCAAAATGAAATCAAAACACTGGAAAAAAAGACCAGCCTGAAAAAAATTATCAAGCCTGAGCTGCCAGAGTTTAACCCGTTGGAAGAAACACCTGTTTCCATTTCTGTCCGCAACAAACCTCTGCATGACGTCTTATACGTTATAGCACGCAATGCAGGCCTGAACCTTGTGATTGAGCCTGAAATAGATCTGGACAACACAGTTACCATAACCTTTGAAAACACTCCTTCAGCCCTGGTCATCCAGAAACTCCTTGAGGCATACGATCTGGCCTGGGAAGTGAAAGACAATGTGCTTTTTGTCAAAAGGTATGAAGAAAAGCTCTTTGACCTTGGTTTTTTAAATATAGAGACCAGCGTTGAAATGAATAATGGAGGGGATATTTTTGGCTCTGCGAGCGGAGAGGGTGAATCTGGACTGACAGGCAATTTTCAGATTAGTTCCAAATACGGCCAGGGCATCGGCCAAAACAGCCTTTATGGCTATGTCCAGCAGACAGTAGCCTCAATAATCAATACTTCTGATTCCTCATCTTCCTCTTCAACTTCTTCTACATCATCCTCATCTGGAGGAACATCCTCTGCATCATCCACATCAGGTGAATATTTCACCATAGACCCTGTAGCAGGCACAATGCTGGTACGCACTTCTCCCCGCAAACTAAAAGCCATTTCAGAATTTTTGCTGGAACTTCAAAAGAAAATGGAGCGTCAGATTATTATTGACGCGCAGATACTTGAAGTAAAGCTCAATGATTCCTTTCGTTTTGGCATAGATTGGCAATATCTTGGTAGCAGAATTGTGAGGGGGACAAATATTCAATTTAGTTTCGGTATGACTGGAGAACCAGGTGTAGAGCCATCCCCTTTAACAGCGATAAGAATACAACCACCTGGATATGATAAAGATAATCCTTTTAACTCTCTTGCTACTACAGACAACACATGGAATGTCAACTTTATTGACGCCCTTCAAACCTTCGGCACAATTAAGATAGTATCCAATCCCCATGTCAGAGCGCGCCATGGCCAGCCAGCTATGTTTACGTGCGGTGACACTTTTACCTATGTAAGCAAAATTACTCTACCTGAAAAAAAGG
>CAJXJU010000088.1 GCA_913055195.1 uncultured Desulfohalobiaceae bacterium
CTTTTTATAAAATTCTACAATGGGATGCGGGAACAGGGAATTTATCTGGCTCCATCTGGTTTTGAGTGTGCTTTTAATTCTTTTGCGCATACTGAAGAAGATCTGGAAAAAACCCTGATCGCAGCTAAAAAAATTAACTTTTAGAATCATTAAGCGTTTTGCTACTTGACAGTTCAAATTGACCTCACCTAAATAAATTTTAATTTTATGCTTTTTTACAAACTAAACTTTATAAGGAGGTGAATGCTGATGAAAAAGTCTCTGTTTGTGGCCCTGATTTGCGCAGCCCTGGTGGGTGCATTTATTTTACCCAATCTTTTCGCTGCTGCTGTGCCGGGCGAAATCATGCTCAAAGCTCCAGACGGCGTAAAAACGAAAAAGGCACCTGTGCCTTTCATGCACAAAGGCGCACATGCAGCCTATCAGTGCACAGAATGCCACCACACCTGGGACGGCAAAGGAGAGCCTCAAAAATGCACAGCCTGTCATGGTGCCAAGGCTCACAAAAAAAATGGCAAAAAGGTTCTGGATTTCAAAAAGGCCTTTCACAAACAATGCTGGACTGGTTGCCACAAGAAAGTTAATAAACAAGGCAAACATGCCCCTGTAAAATGTAACGCCTGTCACAAAAAATAACAGAATTCAACTTTAAAGGGGGAGCCATAACTCCCCCTTTTTTATACGAGGTTAGCAATGCCAGGCCCCAATGAAGTTGACGAAATCATTGAATTAACAGAAGTAGTTGAAGAAGGTGCACCAGAAAATAGTACTAATGATCAGTCAACATCAAACGAACAAAGTTTTCCCAGAGAGAAGGCTGTTGAAAACAATGATTTTGATGAAGAATTAAGTAACATACTTGGAAGCGTTATGGATGAGGAGCCTGAAACAAAGAAGAAGTCAGTCAGAGATGACCCGGAAGATGAAGATTTAAATTTTGATGACCTGTTTGATGAAGATATTTCTGAAGACGATATTTTAGATGAATTAGATCCTTCAAAAAAATCTTCCCCAAAAAGCAATCCAGAGCAAACTGACACAACTTCAGAAGAAACAAAAAAAACAGACGATGAATTTGCAGATTTAGATAACCTGATTGACGAGCTGGACAAAAGTCCTTCTCCTGAGACTAAAGCCAAAAAACCTGTTGAAGACGAAATTATATCAGATCTTGAAAAAAGCGTTCAGGAGCCTGTACCTGAAGAGCAAGTAAAATCCCAGAACAAAGCTCCAATAAAACAAGATGAAAAACCAGAACCTTTAGAAGAACCTGAACAGGAGCAAAATGAGGAAGAAGTCCCCATCCAGGAAGACAAATTGACCAGTCTTGAGCAAAGGCTAGAAAACCTGGAAGCAGGGCTTGAAAATAAATTCGCTCAAATAAAAGACGACATTCTAAAAGAAATTAATGAGCTAATAAAAAACCAGGTTAAGCTCCAGGTAACAGAAATATTGACATCAGAACTTAAGCCTTTAAAGCAAAAAATTGCTCAAGTTGAGGAGCAGTTAAATAGCCTTTCCATCCCGGACAAAGATGAACTTAAAGAAACTATTTCCCGGGACATAATCAAAACGCTTGATGAAAACAGGGAAGACAGCACTAAACAGGAAGAAGTGCAAAAATACGTCCTCAAAGTAATTGAGCAACAACTGGAAGCAAAAATTTCAACCTGGCAAAAAGAAAAAGAAGCATTGACCAGAGAAATTGAAGAGGCATCAAAATATCAGGTCAGACTCCAGGACAGCCTTGAAAAGCTGGCATCTGATATAGGAGAAATTAAAGACAGAACTTCTACAGAAAAATTAAATCAACAGGTTGAAGAACTATCTCTTAATTTTGTCTCTAAAGACGAGTTAAAACTTCTGGCCAGTCAATTAAAAATTGAATTGGAAGAGTTTATCGCCAAACAGGTACCCCTTGCCGCGGCCCAGGTGATCCGGGAAGAAATTAGTGCGCTGTTAGGAGAAAAGCGGAAGAAAGAAACGGGAAAAGAGTAAGAAGTGTGTGTAAAAAAGGGGAGGGCCTAACAGGTTTTTCCCTTTTTTCCGCCCGGAAAACAAGTTGTCTGGTCAAAGCCATTTCCCTCCGGGCGGATTTTTATTTTGGAGGATACACCTTATGGATCAACTACAAAAGCAAGCATTACAGGTAACCAAAGAAATAGTAGTTAAGTTTATTGAAGTTGGGCGTATTTCTCCCAACAACTTTCCAGAATACTTTTCGCTCATTTATGAAGAAGTCTTAAAAAACATTTCCAGCCCCCTGCCAGAGCAAATCAGGGATAGCAACAGCAAAAGCTAATTACACCGATGAATATTTCTGAACACAGCCAGAAAGTGGCAGGGCTTTTTGGCCGCATTGCCCGCTGGTATGATTTTTTAAACCATTTTTTAAGCCTGGGCATAGATATTTATTGGCGATACAGGCTGGTTAGAAGCATGCCCATGCCTTCTGAGGGAATAGCCCTGGATCTGGCAGCAGGCACACTGGACGTAAGCCGGGAAATATTACGGCAACACCCTGGTGCTAAAATCCTGGCCATGGATTTTTCCCTGCCCATGCTTCTCACTGGACAAAAAAAATTAGCAAAAGCAAACACAAATGAATTAAACAGTATATTTTCTCTCCAGGCAGATGCCAGAGCAATTCCCCTGCCTGATGAAAGTGTGGATTCTGTAAGCATAGCCTTTGGTATCCG
Organism: uncultured Desulfohalobiaceae bacterium; assembly: GCA_913055195.1. Taxonomy (GTDB): domain Bacteria; phylum Desulfobacterota; class Desulfovibrionia; order Desulfovibrionales; family Desulfonatronovibrionaceae; genus Desulfovulcanus. The sequence continues at coordinate 2,700 of CAJXJU010000088.1, forward strand.
CAATATTCTGCCCAGAAGTAAGGCTTATGCAGAAATCCTGCGGGTTTTAAAACCCGGAGGGACACTGTGTATTCTGGAGTTTGGAACAGGCAAGAAAAAGGTGTGGAAAGGACTATACAATTTCTACTTATCCAGGATATTGCCACTTATAGGTAAGGTGGTATCTAAGGATGCCATCGCATATTCATATCTTGCCGAAACCATATGCAATTTTCCAGGTCCGCACGAGCTGGGTAGAGAAATTGTTCAAGCTGGTTTTTCACGGGTATTTTTCTATCCTCTAAGCTCTGGAATTGTATATGTTCATGTAGCCCGGAAGTCGGGAGAGCCAGGAAAGAGTTGCCTGCAAAAAGTCCCTTTTTGCAGGCAATGTTGAATTTATTTAATGTTGAATGTTGAATGCTGAATGTTGAATTATTATAGTATGTTATAAGCTGACATTTTTGTTAAAAAGGTCAAATTTGAGTTTTTGCAGTTAAATCCTTACATCATTCCATATTGATCAGCTAAAATCCTTAAAACCAGTTCTGGACCAATTCGTTTGGCCTTCATTAAAGCCCCATTCTGCAATGCTAACATCCCTATTTTGTTAATTTCTCTGGGCCTGCCTCCTGTATGTTCATGAATTGCAATAATAGCTTCTTTTGAAAAAATAGGAACTTTCGCACCAGCAGCAACAAGTCTATGCATTATATACTTATATGTATCGTTCAACTCAAAACCTTTTAATGAATACACAATACTGAGACGTGATTTCAATTCTTGCGTAGTATTAATTGTATGGGTAATATCCTTCTGTCCTGTAAGTATAACAGAAACAGCAGGCTTAAATTCTACCAGATAATTAGTCACGCCTTTTAATGTAATTAATGCATCCTTATCAATTCTATGGCACTCGTCAACTATTATGGTTAAATTTCTTTTAAAATGTTTGACGTACTTTTCCAGGCATTGATGGAATATATAAAAAATCTCTTTATTGTTTCTTGCCTTTTTTAACAATAATTCAATCTTTGATATAGACATCTTTTTCGTCAGCAATCTCTTCATCATTAATGCTGACACACCACGGACTACCTGAGCAACGTCAGTAAACCCATTGGCCAGATATAAAACCAGACATTTATTCTTTAACTTAATCTCCAGTAATCTTGAAATCAGAGTTTTTCCAGTACCCACATCCCCTGTTAAAAGTCCCAGATATAATTCAGGATTTGTTGCTACAAACGTCATACGTTCAAGCGCTTCCTGATGCTGGGTCGATCTATAAAAAAAACGGGGAGTAAATACATTGCTAAATGGATTCTCTCTTAATCCCCAGTAACGATATACTAACATTTTTTATCCTTATCATCAAAGCTAAGGGGTGCATCCGCTGGTAGCGGGGAACCACCAATTTCATCCGTACTTCAGGGACAGGCGCAAGCGCCTGTCCCCGCCACGCTTAGACATTTGCGGAAAGTCAATTCTGGCAGATAATGACTTTCCCGCTACCAGCGGATGCACCCAATTGTCAGGATCAAAGGACATTGCCCTCTGCCTCAGGGTAAATGTTGGCTTAAAATTGGGATGGCATCAGCTCTTTTAATTCATCCCATCCTATCTCACCCTCGCTCTTTCTCTTATTTGGACTGATTCCCGTATTTTATTATAAAGCTCAGTTACTTGTTGGTGCTCAAAAACAACAGATATACAATATTGCTGTTGATAATGTTCATCTGGATTCCATTTGTTTTGGGAAAACAATATTATTGATATTTTGCTGGGTATTTTTGAAGGTCGCTTTTTATACTCTACCCACGCTTTTTGATGACAGCTATTTTTCAAGGTGCTTATTCCGGGAAAATATTTAATTTCCTTTCCTTTTAACTCTTCCGGAGTGTTTTCCAAGTCTGATTCATCTAATTTTACATATTTAGATAAAATCTCTTTTTCTCCGACATCCCCAAATAATTTGAAATACAGAATATTACCAAAATAACTGTCTCCCCTTGTTGCCCTAAAGGGTGGATTATAGGTCAATACTATTGAAATTCTTTTTTTGCCTTTTTCTTCAAAAAAAAGCCGAGGAATTTCAATAGTAAAAAGTTTTATTTTATTCAGGGGAATTTCTCCTTCATTAAAGAGTAAAACTCTATTATCGAAGGAATACATTGCGCTTAACTCATCAGGTATTCCATATCCTTCCGTATAAAGTAAAAATTTTTTAAAATCCGATTTTTTCCAACCATAATTATTATTAACCGGTGGGTAGTTTGCGGACTGTAATATTACATTTTTAAAAAAGTTAGAATTTTTGTTTGAATATTTATTAGCTAAGATTCCTACCTTTCTTGCAACCTTTGGAGCAGAAAAACTGGTTCCATAATCAAAGAGTCGCCTGCAAAAAGTCGAAACTCGCAAATTACAGCTTGCGGGGACAGGCGAACGGCTAATAATTTCAGATAGTTACAACTGTCACAACGCTCGTTCGCCTGTCCCCGCACGGAAAAATATACTTTTTGCAGGCGACTCTTATAAGGTAAAACCTGTCCTTGCTCCTTTAGAATATATCTGGCATCACGCATGGCATCTGCTGGCTCACGATATTTCTTTTCATCTAAAAGTAGCTGATATTCTTCAAAAACAGGCCATATTCGTTTGCGAAGTTTCCGGTTCAAACGTACATCTCTACCTACTCTTGGAGCCTGTAAATATTGCTGAAGTGTTGTAATCTCCTGTGGCTGTACAACCTGTTCCCATTCTTGGCGATAAAAGGATGGACCCAGCCCAGCACCATCAGGAGCAACACTCAAAGCCTGTTCCCAGAGATCTCTGGTCATATTATTATAGGCAATAGTATATTCATAGCCATTTTGACGCAAAAAATTAGATACCCATCTATCTAAATTAACAATTTCAATGGATTTAAGCTGATCATCAGTACAAATTTTTTGCAAATTGGCTAAAATGTCAGCTGCCAGATTACGGGTAAATGTTGTAAACAGGATACGCTCATGAGTACCAGCTATAAAATGTTTTGCCAGCCACCTGGCCCTGTGCATGGCAACTACAGTCTTACCCGTTCCTGCCCCACCCAGAACCCTGACCGGGCCGTTCCAGTTTCTTTCCACTAATTTTCTTTGACTGGGATGAAGAAAAACACGCCACTTTTCCAGCGGAGCTTTTAGCATTTCCATAAGCTCCAGATCATCTTCCAGCACATAAAAACGTTGTCTGGAAATTGGATTATCCAGAGCACCAGCAAAATCATCAGTATCTACCTGACCGGTTTCCTGAAGTATTTCCTGGAGAACTTGATATACTTCTTCATAA
>CAJXJU010000089.1 GCA_913055195.1 uncultured Desulfohalobiaceae bacterium
TTTCGGGTTTCGAATTTCGAATTTCTCAACTTTCGCAACTCCGAAAGTTGAGTAACCTGATCTAATGTTATTCAGAGTCGCCTGCAAAAAGTAAATTTTTCCGTGACAATATTGAGCCTTTTCAGTTAAAGAGAAGAGATAACCGTCGATTTAATGTTCACGGATTCAGGTTTTTACAGATTCCCTGCAAAAAGTCGAAACTCGCAAATTACAGCTTGCGGGGACAGGCGAACAGGTAATAATTTCAAATAGTTACAACCGTTAATGATGATAGGGAAAATTTTTTAAAATCGAGACAGCCCGATAGAGTTGTTCAAGCAGGATCACCCGGGCCATCTCATGGGGGAAGGTCATAGGGCTTAAGCTTAAACAAAACCTTGCCTTCTTCTGAACACCCTGGCTTAAACCATAAGCCCCGCCAATAATAAAACAGGGCCTTACGCCCGATTCAATCCAATTCCTTAAGTTTTGTGCGAGTTTGCGCGATGACAAAAGATTTCCCTTTTCATCAAGAGTAACAACAAAGTCGCGGGGAGTTATTTTGTCTAAAATTAACTCCCCTTCTTTGTTAATACGTTGTACTTGCGTACCATGAGTGACATCTTTTACTATTACTTCTTGAAGATCATAAAATTTGCTCAGGTTACTCCAGTAATGGACAAAGGACTGTTGCCAATACTTCTTTTTTAACTTTCCAACCCAGACAAATTTTATTGTAGTACCCATTTAGAAACACTCATCTTCCAGAGCCACGAGATCAAAATAAATCTCTCTACGCCTGGCTACCTTCACTTTATCTCCATCTACCAATATTTCCGCTGCCCTGGGCCGGGAATTATATTGTGATGACATGGTAAAACCATAAGCTCCGGCTGAAAATACAGCTAAAAGCTCATCAGGCTTTACTTCTGGCAGTTCCCTGTCCTGAGCCAGAAAATCACCAGACTCGCAAATAGGCCCGACAATATCTACTTTTTGCATTGGTCTGTCTGCCTGGATAACAGGAGCGATGCGATGAAAAGAACCATACAGGGAAGGCCGGACAAGATCATTCATGGCGGCATCAACAATGAGAAAATTTTTGATTTCTGTTTTTTTGGTATATAAAACACGGGTAACCAGAATACCGGCATTTCCAGCAATTACCCTTCCAGGCTCAAGGATTAACTGTAAATCATAGCCTTTTAACTTTTCTGTCAAAGCACGACCAAACTCAGCAGGGTGGGGCGGTTCTTCTTCTTTATAAGTAATGCCCAGACCTCCACCCAGATCAAGATATTTAATTTCAAGCCCCATATCCTTTAATTTTTCATAAAAGTTTAACACCTTGCTCAAAGCATCTAAAAAAGGATCTATGCTGGTTAATTGAGAACCAATATGGCAATCAATACCAATGGGTTCGATATTGGGTAGTTCCTGAGCTAATTTGTAAACTTCAAGGGCCTGATCCAGAGCCAGACCAAACTTATTTTTTTTCAACCCCGTAGAAATATAGGGATGAGTCTTAGGATCAACATCCGGGTTGATGCGCAAACTAATCCTGGCTTTTTTATCCAGATTGCCAGCCACTTCGTTAATTTTAAGAAGTTCCTGCCTGGACTCCACATTAAACATCAAAATATCAGCTATCAAAGCTTCCTGAATCTCATGGCCGCGCTTTCCCACTCCTGAATAGACAATCTTTTGTGGATCAACACCTGCCTTTAATGCCCTGAATAGCTCTCCGCCTGACACAATATCCATGCCAGCGCCCATTTCTGCCAGAAGCTTAAGAATACATAAATTGGAATTGGCTTTGACAGAATAGCAGGTAAGATGGTTAATGGATTCAAAAGCAGAGTCAAAGGCCTGGAAATGGCGGCGGAAAGTTCTGGCCGAATAAATATACAGGGGTGTGTCATACTCTTGAACAAGATCTACAATTGGTACTTCCTCAGCATAAAGTTGTCCGTTTTTGTGTTCAAAGTAATGCATTTATGTTCTCCTTATCTGGTTTATGGTTGTATTCAACTATTTGTTGCTAACATATACTATATTGGACACAACCTCAGGCAGGATAGGGTAAATATTTTTCCCCTTAATCCTGACCCTATAGGCTGTATTTTTTTTGATCTGACAATATCTTATATACAACTCATGCCCTTTGCGCATAATCTGCGGAGCATTAACATTAAAGAGAACTTTCTGGTGTACCCGAAAGGGACAGGCAGGACAATCTCCTTGTGGGCCTACCTGCTCAAGTTCTAATGTTAATCTGGAAAGATTGGCATCATTTCCTTTAATATAAATTTTCAGTTGAAGGCATTGATCGACCAGTTTTGCTTCTTTGATTTCCAGGGCAAATTTTTCTTCAGAAACATCAGGTTCAGGCCAGACTTTTTTCCCACAGCCGATTATCATCACAAGGCAAAGCAAGAGTAATGGAAGGATGAAGGATGAAGGATGAAGGATGAAGAATGCAGACGTGGAAGACGACAGATTGTATCTGCAAGCAACATATCAAGGTCAACATTGTTTTCCACAAAATCCACTAACTTCTTCAATAAAGAACCATTGCCATCCTGATAAAATGTATCTCCTGTCACCAGGCCTAGATGTCTTGAAGGTATTGTTATATCATTATTTTTAGGCAAAGTTCCATATACTGTAGTGCCAATCTCTTCCAATGACCTGATCAAAACTTTTTTATGCCTTTCACTTCCCACACGATTTAGAATAACTCCCTTCACCTGAACATCTGAATCAAACTGAACATATCCCTGCACAAGGGCAGCAACAGATCGGGCCATAGAGCTGGCATCCACCACAAGAATAACCGGAAGCCCCAGAAGTTTCGCAATCTGGGCAGTGGAACCAGCATCATCTGTAGCTGAAAAACCGTCAAACAAGCCCATTACTCCTTCAACAACAACTACATCTGCATCACCTGCATAGCAGGAAAATATTACTTTATTTTCAGATGGCGGCAACATCCAACCATCAAGATTGTGAGAATCTCTTCCTGTAATATAGTAATGATGGCCAGGATCAATAAAGTCAGGACCAACCTTAAAGGGCTGTACATTATAACCGCGGCTGACAAGACTGGCCATAAGGCCAAGAGAAACGGTTGTCTTGCCGCAACCACTATGCGTGCCAGCAATACAAATGACAGGTACTTCTGCTGCTTCAGCTATTTTTTTATCTTTATTCATTTAACCACTTTTTTCTGATCAAAAGTAATGAAAAATAACCTGGTTGAAAATCAACGCCCTCATTTAAGTCATTTACAATCATTTCCCTATCTGTAGTACAATTGGAGACAAGAACAGAAGCAGAAGATAAACCCATTTCGTCGATTACAGACAATATTTCCCTGTATTTACGATAAACTTTTAACACTACTACAGAATCAACATGTTCAATGACATTTTTTAACTTCTCAGGCCCACATGCCCCGGAAACAACTGCAAAAGATTCTTCTGCTTCAACCAATTCTCTTTTAATGCAAGCTGTAGCTGCATTAAAAGCAGTAATCCCTGGTATAATTTTGATAACAGCTTCTGAATAAAGGCTTTTAATACTTTTCATTATATATCCAAATGTACTGTATGTCAGAGGATCGCCTAAGGTAAGAAAAGCAGCATCTTTGCCATCTTTTAAAGTTTTTATAATTTGCTTTGCATTATGATGCCATGCATTTTCCAGAATTTTCCTTTCTCTTGTCATGGGAAATTTTAAAATATTGATTGGAATATCTTTTTTCAAATGTGTTGATATAATATTAACTGCCTGGGAATAATTATTTTTGCTTGATGAAGCAGCAAATATCACATCGACTGAATTCAAGACCTTAACCCCTTTAATGGTAATAAGGTCTGGATCTCCAGGACCTACGCCTACTCCATATAATGTTCCTGTATGCATCTTGTTCTGGTATAATGGTTATTGGTTAGTGGTTATTGGTTTTCACAATTCACGCCAGGCACCTGAAGTGTTACCGAACATCTGAAGCATTATATGCTCGGCTTACAGTTCACGATTCACAAATTCACGGTTCACCGATTTCACGGTTCACAAAAAGCTCAGGATACAAAATTCTGGCTATTTTATAAATTCCTTGCAATAACCTCATGGTTGGACGAGAAACAATTTTTTCATCTATTACATAAACCTGGCCTTCTCGTACAGCTTTAATAAGCTGAAATCCAGGTTCATTGATAATATCATGAACAGTTATTCGATTCATTTTTCCTCTTTGCGCAAGATAGACATCTATTTCATCTGCATGAGATAAGATGCGCTCCTTACCATAAAAGGCAATATTTGTTTTCCTGACAGTTATTGCATCTGAAGCGATATTTATGCCGCCTGCACTTTGAAGGACAAAAATAGCTATTGAAGAAGGCGCAAAAGTTTTCATCTTTTTATGAATAGCCTCAAAATAGACTTTTTTCCTTTTTGAGACTGGAACTTTTGCGACACATTGAGCAATTTTCTCAAGCCCTTTCCTGAATTTCTCAATCATCTTTCTGGCTTCTATCTCTTTACCTGTTAATTTCCCCAGGCAAAGCCAGTAATTATACATTTCCTGTACAGTTTTAGGTTGAAGTGAAACCACAACTATCCCGGCTTGCTCAAGTTTGTGCACAAGAGCAGGATATGCCCTTTCAATCATTGGTCTGATAAGCACAAGGTCTGGCCGTGCAGCAATAAACTTTTCTGGTCCATCATGGTAGCTAAATACGGTTTTCTGCCGAACCTTTTCTGTATAAACAGCAGAAGCATCAGAACGTGACACACCAATAATCTCTTTATCAAGACCAAGGGAAAAAAGGTTTTCTGTATGGGCCGGATATAAAGAAATAATCCTTTGAAAGGGTTTTTTAATCACTATTGTACGACCAGCTAAATCATGAATACATTCTTGAGCAAAACCATAATATACAAACGTACATATCATCAATATAACAATAAACAATACCCGTCTTATCATCTTATTATTTTTTTCATCCTTCATCCTTCATCCTTCCTCCTTCCCCATTCCTCCTTCATCCTTTAAAACTCACCTTCCTTTTCCCTGAATATGGCTCAAAATAGACATGGCAATCTACATCAAAAGTTCTGGCAATATTTTCCTCATTAAAAACATCATCAAGTTTACCATAACTTATAAGACTCCCATTTTTCATAAAAACCATCATATCGCAAAAATAGGCTGCCAGATTCAAATCATGAATAGCAGCAATTACAGTTATTTTTTTGTTTAAAATAAATCTACACAGCACTTTAAATACATCAAATGCGTGTCTAATATCCAGATTTGCAGTCGGCTCATCAAGTAAAAGCACAGTGGTATCCTGTACAAGTGCCCTTGCAAGAACAGCTCGTTGTTTTTCTCCACCGCTCAGGTCAGTAATCATTTTGTTTTTAAGATGATAAATACCCAGCATATCCATTATCTCATCTACCATGTCATAATCTTCCTGTGATGGGGGACTAAACCTTCCAAGATATGGATGTCGGCCCATAAGAACAATATCTCTGACAGTAAAAGGGAAATTAATGTAAAATTCCTGCGGCACAACAGCTATCATCCTGGACAGTTCTTTTCTTGAATATCTGTAAACATCTTTATCAAATAAAACTATCCTGCCTTTATCAGGCTTTTTTATGGCGCAAAGCAAGTCAATAAGGGTTGTTTTCCCGCAACCATTTGGACCAACTATGGCCCAAAAATGCCCTGATGTCAGACTAAGTGAAAGCTCCTTTATGGCTGCTATTTCTCCATAAGAAAAATTTAAATTTTCAACTTCATACATAATAAAGGCTCTTCGACGTTTAGTGTGGGATTTTAGATCAACTATAACGATACATGAAGTATTTCTCTGCTTATGTCTGAAATAGCCTTTTTGCCAGACAACCACCCGGGTTATCATGGCAATGCCATCTAATTTCATGGTTGATTTCATTTAATGTA
>CAJXJU010000090.1 GCA_913055195.1 uncultured Desulfohalobiaceae bacterium
ATTTGCGATAAGTCAATCCTGACAGCAGACGATTATCCCGCTACCAGCGGATGCACCCCCTTTGAGCAGGGATGGAATCTTGTTGGCCTGAAAGTAAATCAGGAAAAATCCATTGCAGATATCATACCTGCTGGTGCAATCAGCGCGTGGAAATGGGAAAACAATAATTGGGCAGTATGGTTGATGGTTTGATTTAAATAAAATTCAACAGGCATAGGATTGTCAATTTTACAGCTTTTTTGCATCAAAAATATCAAAAGCCAGTGTTTCTGCCTTATATAGCAGTTGCCAGCGGTGTCTGGTTTGATGAAGATCAAGATGGTGAAATAGATAATGAGGAATTTGATCCTGATGGATGGAATGACAAAATAGTAAATGTCTATAAGAACCTTAAAAAGAAAAGGCCAGTTTTACTGGAAAATGGCCTTTTTGGATATGCTCCCATGGAACTGTTTGATCATCCGCGACATGATTATGGAGGATTTCAATATTTTATGAGAAATGAGTATCATCTGGGAATAATCAATACCGATGCAATTGATGAGACAGATGAGCATTTGCTTGGAAAGTTAGAGCCAAAAGGAGATGTGCTGGGAGAAATTTTTTAATCTAATACTCGCCTCTCCACTACTTTTATAAGAAAAAAGGGCGCACACAGGTGTGCCTTTTTTTATGGGCAGATATTTTTTTGCTCAGCCCCTTGACGTGTCTGTTTTTCTGCTTATTTTATAAAGCAAAAAATGATTGATGGAGGTGATGGCTATGGTAATTGATTTTAGTGCCTTTTATGATTTGCCAAGACAGATAGATAGGTTTTTTGACGAGTTCTGGAAGCCAAATGTAATTAGCCAGAGAAGGGCGTCTTATCCACCAGTAAATATTACTGAAGATCAGACTAATATCTATGTCGATGCTGAGATTCCAGGTATGGATATTGATGATCTGGAAATAATCCTGACTGAAGGTAGCCTTGTTATCAAAGGTAATCGAAAAGCTGACAATGGCAATTACTACCGTCAGGAGAGGCCTGTTGGTGTATTTCAAAGAATTATAAATTTAAACGTTCCAATTGATGCAGATAAAGTAAAAGCAAAAATGAAAAATGGTCTGTTGGAAATAGTTTTGCCAAAGACAGATGAAGCAAAACCAAAGAAAATTAGTATAGAAGCAGAATAATGGGAGGTGATAATATGACTCAAGAAGTAACCAAAAAAGAGACCAGTACATTGCCAAGATTTGCTCCCAATACAGATATTATAGAACGTGAAAATGGATTTTATATATACATGGATTTACCAGGAGTGAGCAAAGATAATTTAAAGATTGATCTTAAGGAAAACGAGCTCCAGATCAGTGGAAAAGCTTTTTATCCTAAGAGAGAGAATGTAAACAATATTCATCTGGAATTTGGCGATGGTGAATATGTGCGCAACTTTACCATCTCTGACATTGTTGATCGTCAAAACATCAAAGCAACTCTAAAAAAGGGTGTATTGGAACTATTCCTGCCTAAAGCTGAAAAGGCCAGGCCACGAAAAATTGAGATACAGGCTGAGTAATTGAATTTCAAAAGGAGGTGATGTGAGATGTTTGAAAGCATGTTTCCAGCTTTACGCAGAAAAAAAGAAACCGAGCTTAAAAGCCCACAAAATATCTTTGATTTGTTTGATGAAATGTGGAGACAACCATTCTGGGGTATGGAGCAGTTTACAACCGGCTTTGTTCCTGCTGTTGAAGTAAGTGAAAAAGAAGAGGAAATAGTAGTTCGGGCAGAAATTCCCGGACTTGACACAAAAGACCTGGATGTAACTATTGAAAACAACTATTTAGTTATTAAGGGTGAAAAAAAGAGGGAAAATAAAGAGGAAAAAGAAAATTTTGTGCACATGGAGTGTTCTTATGGCTCTTTTTACCGTACCATTCCTTTAACTAGCGAGGTGGATAAGGATAAAATTAAAGCCACATATAAAAAAGGCGTTTTAACCATAACTCTACCTAAGGTAGAGTCAGCCAGAGCCAGACGGATTGCCATTGATGGTTAATAACATTGCTGGAGGGCAAAAAAGGAGGGGTTTCCCCTCCTTTTTTGTTTTTTTCTCTGGTGCCCGGGGCCAGACTCGAACTGGCACGGTACAATGTACCGAGGGATTTTAAGTCCCTTGCGTCTACCAAAATTCCGCCACCCGGGCGAAGAAAGCTTTTATTATACTTTGATTTCATTTTCGTCAACTGTTTACTTGCATTTCAGTTTGATTATCTATTCTAGCCTTTTAAGAATAATTTTGTTAAAATTCTGATATGGTTAAGGGACGTGAGCGCGTTTTAGTCATTGGCCTGGATGGGTTGCCTTATTCTCTGGTCAAAGAACCTGGCCAGAAGAAAGTTTTTTCACATCTCAAATCAATTATTGATTCCCCGAACTCGTGCGCTATTTGTGCAGAGATTCCCCCTCTTTCGCCTGTAAATTGGACTTCTTTTTATACTGCACAGGGCCCGGAAGTGCATGGTGTTTTTGGTTTTACCTGCATCGATCCTGCTGCTTATCAAATTTTTATCTCTAATTTTTCCCAGGTTAAAGTTCCTACAATTTTTGATAGACTGGGGGAGAAAGGACTCATTTCCAGAGTTATCAATTTACCCAATACCTATCCTGCCAGGCCCATAAAAGGGATGCTCATTTCCGGCTTTGTGGCTCAGGACTTAAAAAAAGCAGTTTTTCCTCCCCCACTTTTTGGCATTTTGAAAAATAAAGGATATAAACTAGAGGCAGATACCATCAGGGGGGCAAAAGATTTTGAACTGCTTTTGAAAGAGTTACGCCAAACATTGTCTGCCAGGCTCATGGCTCTGGAGCTTTTCTGGCCGGATCTGGCGTGGGATTTATTTGTCATTGTTTTTACTGAAACAGACAGGCTTTTTCACTTTCTTTTTCCGGCTCTTACAGAAGAAAACCATCCCCTGCACAACGAATGTATTGGACTGATGCGTGAGTTGGACAGGACAGTTGGCCTGGTTCTGGAGAGATTTGATGCTTTGCCTGAGCCTAAAAGGCTTATCATTTTAGCAGACCACGGCTTTACCACCTTAAAAAAAGAGGTTGATCTTAATGCCTGGCTGGTCAGGGCAGGCTTTTTACATTACTCACGCAAACCAGAGCATGAATTGGATGCAGGAGTAATCAGCGAGCAAAGTCGTGCCTTTGCCCTGGATGCGGGCAGGATTTACCTGCATCGCAGAGGCAAATTTGCCAGAGGTAAAGTAACAGAAACTGATGCAGCGAAAATTTTACAGGACATCAAGGCCGGGCTTATGAGTTTATCCTGTGCAGGGGAAAAGGTTATGGAGGCTGTTTTGACAAAGAAAGAGGCTTATCCAGGCGCTACACATCCTTTGGCTCCTGATCTTCTTTGTTTACCTCGCCCCGGGTTTGACCTCAAGGGCAAATTTGACCGGCAGGAGATTTTCGGGCATTTTGGCCGTTCTGGTTGCCATACTGTTCAGGATACTTTTTTCTTTGACAGCCAGGGATGTAAACCTTTAAAGCTTAGAGAGGTTGGTCAGGAAATTTTATCCTATTTTGAAGCCAGGTCCCTGTTTTAATATTGCAAACGCAAATACCAATACTAACACTGTAACATATCATGAAAATTGATTACAAAAAAGAGTTGAACCCTTCCCAATATGAGGCTGTAACCACCATTGACGGCCCTGTTTTAGTCATTGCTGGAGCTGGCAGTGGCAAAACAAGAACTATTGTTTACCGGCTGGCTTATCTTGTGGAACAGAAGGTAAACCCGCAAAATATCCTTTTGCTCACTTTCACGCGTAAAGCAGCAGGAGAAATGCTCAAAAGGGCTGAAAACCTGCTGGAGCGAAGGCTTGGTTCTATGCATAGCGGCACTTTTCATAGTTTTGCCTTTGCCATGCTGCGCAAATTTGCTTCTGCCCTGGGATATGTAAATGGCATAACTGTTATGGATGCCAGTGATGCCGAAGATGTGCTCAAAAATGTCAGGGACCAGTTGAAAATAGGTCAAAAGGATCGCTCTTTTCCCAAAAAAAAGACCATTTTATCCTTGATCAGCAAGGCCAGAAACAAGGAACTGGACCTGGAGCAGGTTATACTCAAGGATGCCTTTCATCTGCGCAATTACCTGGAAGACATAGAGCGCATTTATAAAGAGTATCAGGTTTTTAAGCAAAAACACGGCCTTTTAGACTATGACGACCTCTTGTTTCAACTGGAGAGGCTTTTGCTGGAACATGAAGATATACGGGATTTTTTACAGGCCGCGTTTCAATATATTATGGTAGATGAGTTTCAGGATACTAATCTGGTGCAGGGAAGGCTGATTAAACTGATAGCCGGGCCATCCGGCAATGTCATGGCCGTGGGTGATGATGCCCAGTCAATTTATGCTTTTCGGGGTGCTAATGTAAATAATATTCTTAATTTTCCTGAAATTTTCAATAATGCCAAAATTGTAAAGCTGGAACAAAACTACCGCTCAACACAACCCATCTTAAACCTGACCAATCAAATTTTAGCTGGCGCTGCTGAAAAATATCCCAAAAATCTCTTTTCCACACGCAATTCAAAGTTGTTGCCGCAATTGATTCGACCTTTAAGCGATCTCAGTCAGGCCAGGGTTGTGGTGCAAAAGATCAATGAACTTAGCCGCAAATATCCCCTGCACGAAATAGCAGTGCTTTTTCGCGCTGGTTATCAATCATATCCAGTGGAGGTTGAACTAAACAGGGCGGGCATTCCTTTTCAAAAGTTTGGAGGGATCAAATTTTCTGAGGCGGCCCATATAAAAGATGTGCTGGCTTTTATGCGCCTTATAGCCAATCCAGCAGATCTTCTGGCCTGGACAAGGGCATTGTCCAATCTCAAAGGTATTGGGTCTAAAACCTGTGAAAAACTCTATAATGCTTTTATGCAGGGGGACAATGGATATATTGAAAAGCAATGCCAGAAAAATAAGCAATTAAGGCAGGTTTTGAGCCTGATAGATGCACTTCGGGCTAATCAGGATAGTCCAGCAAGGATATTAGACGAAATACTTATCTTTTATCAGCCCATCATGCGGGAAAAGTTCGCTGATGACTATCCCAGACGGGCCACAGGATTAGAACAACTGGCCCAGATTGCATCTACCTATGACAATCTTGATCTGTTTCTGGCTGATATGAGTCTGGAAAATCCAGATCCAGATGGCAATAAGCTCAAGGAAGATACACTTGTTTTATCCACAGTACATTCTGCCAAGGGGCTGGAGTGGTCAGCGGTGTTGATTATTGATCTTGTGGAGGAGCGATTCCCTTCCAAACATGCTTTGATGGATCATGAAGAGCTGGAAGAGGAACGCAGACTCCTGTATGTAGCCTGTACCCGTGCCAGAGATTATCTTGCTTTGTTCGTGCCTGATTCCATATACAATCGTTATCAGGATATGCACGAGTCAGCCTTACCTTCGCCCTTTATTCAGGAACTGGACAATTCATTATTTGAAGAGTGGCGTGAAAATTATACAGGGACACTTGCACCGGTTCAAAATAAACAGCCAGGAACAATTCCCCCAGCACAGCGTCAGCAGCGACAGCAAAGGCCTGAACAGACCAATTGCCACTATTGTATCCATAAAATCTTTGGTCGGGGCAAAGTTATTACTCATATACCACCCAATAAATATAAAGTTAATTTTCCTGGTGTTGGTTTGAAAACTGTTATAGGGGATTATCTGGAGTTAGAGTAGGAGAAAGGAAAAGAAGGGGTAAGGATTAAGGGGTAAGGGGTAAGGGAAAGAAGGGGCTAAAGGAGTCGCCTGCAAAAAGTCCCTTTTTGCAGGGGTTGTTCAATGTTCAACGTTCACCGAGCACCTAAAGGACAAAGCTTAAGTAAATAAATAATGTTTTATCTTTTTTAGGTGTTCGGCAATGTTTTTAAGAG
>CAJXJU010000091.1 GCA_913055195.1 uncultured Desulfohalobiaceae bacterium
GATTTAAGCCAATGCGGATCGTTTCCTGAAAACTGGATACACCGAGAATTCGACTCTGTAACTGACTGAAAATATTGAACATTTTTTCAACTCCGAAAGTTGAGTTATTCACTATTTCTCTTGCCAATCAAGAAATTGTACCCACAATACAGCACCAATTTCCACATCCTTTTCCTGACCATCTTTCTTCAATTTATAATCAGCAGTGTTCAAGCCGGCAAAGCCCCACCAACCAGCTCGAGGTGGGGTATAAGTAAAAACACCATTGGCATCTGTTTTGACTACCTGGGTAATCATATATTCTGAAGGAGCTTTTGCCTTCTGGTCCTGGTTATAATATTCAATTTCCACATCACAAAAAGGCACTGGTTTTCCATCTACCAGCACCTGCCCCTGAAAAGTATTGCCGGCATAAAGCCCAAAGGGACGAGTCAAGGGAATGATCTCTGTTTTTAACCCAACAGGCTCATCCCAGCCCTCTTCTTCGCCAAAGGCAGCCACAATGGTTTTGGTGTAATGAACGATAAAGCAGTCTTCTGCTGGTTCCCAGTAAGGTTTGGGCTCCATGTAGAATTGATAAACTCCAGGCCGTTTTATTTTGTATCTGGTTTCCCAGGCAGTGTGACCCATAATCCTGGTCTTTTTGAGCCTGGACAAAAGATCTATATTTTGAGAACCTACCTTAACACCAAATTTCGCAGGCTTAACCAGTTCCATCCCCACCATCTCAAAAGGATGGGAAAAGGATAACTTCAAATCAACCACCTTGTTTTCCGGCGCTACCATGGACTGGGAAGGAACAACCATGCCAAAGTGTGCTAAACACACAGATGGAATCAAAACCAGAAGAATAGGCATAAAAATTTTAAAAATACGCATAAAAAAACCTCCTTTTTGATGGTTAAAACACACATACACTTTCTGTGTGAATTATCAAAAAAATGTATCATCAGTCAAGCCAAAATATTATTTTTATCTTATTGTTGTTATGTCTTTAAAATCATATTAACACGAAAATTTCGAACCATAAAACCAGGGCTATCTCATCTAATTTTTATGGCAGTTATTGGCTTACTGGGGACTGGCCCTTGGGCCTGTCCCCAGATACAGTTAGCATAAAAGGGAAAAATAGCCTATATCAACGAAATTTAGATGAGATAGCCCTGACCATAAAACAAACTTGACAAGATATTCTTAGTTTGCTGAGTGTAGCGAACAGACAAACAAACAATTAGAAAATCACGGCCATGACACCTGTAAGCTACAAATTTTTTATCAAGCAGGGGGATATAACCAGGGCAAACGTGGATGCCATTGTTAACGCAGCCAATTCGCGCCTGGCCGGAGGAGGGGGCGTAGATGGGGCCATCCATCGGGCTGCCGGGCCAAAGCTTCTTCAGGCCTGTCAAAAAATTGTAGCTGAAAAAGGCTACCTTCCCCCTGGAGAGGCAGTAATTACTCCGGGCTTTAATCTTCCGGCCAAATATGTTATTCATACTGTCGGCCCTATCTGGCACGGAGGGCAAGGCAGAGAAAAAATGGTACTGGATCAGGCTTATGCCTCGTGTCTTGATCTGGCCAAAACATACGGAATAAAGACTATTGCCTTTCCAGCCATTAGTTGTGGAACCTATGGTTTCCCAATGCAACTGGCCATTCCCATTGCCATAAACAGGTGCATAAAAGCGCTTAAACAGGAACTGGTTCAGGAAATTTATTTTTACTTATATTCAAGAGAGAATTATGAACTCTGGACAAAAATAGCAGAAAAGTTAATTGAAAAAATTACGTAGTGAAAGAGGAGCTAAAATTGGATATGACAATTAAGGGGACAACAATTCTTGCAGTTAAGGGCGATCATGGCCTGGCCATGGCTGGTGACGGACAGGTTACTCTTGGTCAGGGTGTGATCATGAAACATACTGCGAGAAAAGTCAGGCGATTGTATAAAGATCGGGTTGTGGCTGGATTTGCCGGAAGCACGGCTGATGCCTTTACTCTTTTTGAACGTTTTGAAGCCAAACTGGAGGAGTTCAGGGGCAATCTTGTCCGGGCCAGTGTGGAGATGGCCAAAGACTGGCGAACAGACAGGTATCTGCGCCGCCTGGAAGCCATGCTTGTTGTGGGCAACATCCAGAACCTATTGATTATCAGCGGCGCCGGAGACGTTATAGAGCCTGATGACGGCATTGTGGCCATAGGCTCAGGCGGTCCCTATGCCCTCGCAGCAGCAAGAGCTTTAAAACAACACACCAACCTGTCCGCCAGAGAAATTGTTCTAAAGGCCATGCACATAGCTGCTAGCATTTGTGTCTATACAAATGATAATTTTGTTGTGGAAACCTTAGGCGAAATGGAAAATCAGGAAGATGAAAAGTAGGGGCAGATTCCATATCTGCCCCGCTAGCAGATTCCATATCTGCCCCGCTATGGGAAGCCGGGAAGATCAGGAAGATGGAAAAAGGCCTTATTGTTCAACAACCTTAAGATCAAACACTTAAAAAATTTAGGGAATCATCATATGAGTACGACTTTGACACCAAGAGAAATTGTTTCCGAACTGGATAAATATGTTATTGGTCAACAAGAGGCCAAAAAAATGGTTGCCATTGCCCTGCGCAACAGGTGGCGGAGGCAAAAGCTCGATCCCGAGCTAAGGGATGAAATCGCCCCCAAAAATATAATTATGATCGGCCCCACTGGCGTTGGTAAAACCGAAATTGCTCGCCGTCTGGCCAAACTGGCTGGCTCGCCTTTTTTCAAGGTAGAAGCAACCAAATTTACAGAAGTTGGCTATGTAGGCCGGGACGTTGAGTCAATGGTGAGAGATTTAATGGAAATCGGCGTCAATATGGTGCGCGAGGAGGAAATTAACCGCGTCAAGGTCAAGGCCGAGGCCAATGCAGAAGAAAGGCTCTTAGACCTTCTTTTGCCTTTAAAAAAACAACCTGCTGAATCAGAAGCTCTTGAAGGTGAAGCCAGACACGATTCAACGCGCGAAAAATTACGCAAATTGTTGCGCGAAGGCAAACTTGATGACCGTTTTGTAGAAGTGAGCGTCAAGTCTCAGGGACCCCATGTGGAAATCATGGCCATGCCTGGACTGGAAGATATGGAGATGCAGTTCCGGGATATGTTCAGCCGCATTTTCCCCAAGCGCAAAAAAACCAAAAAGGTCAGGGTCAAGCAGGCTTATGAGCTTTTGCTCCAGGAAGAAAGTGAGCGGCTGGTGGACATGGACAAGGTTATTGAAATTGCCAAAGAAAGGGTGGAGCAAAGCGGAATTATCTTTATTGATGAGATCGACAAAATTTGCGGCGGCAGCGGCAATACCAGGGCAGATGTTTCAAGGGAAGGTGTACAGCGGGACCTTTTGCCAGTGGTAGAAGGCTGCGTGGTCAACACCAAGTACGGTATGATTCGCACAGACCATATCCTGTTTATTGCTGCTGGCGCATTCCACTATTCCAAACCTTCAGACCTGGTACCTGAACTACAGGGAAGGTTTCCTTTGCGTGTGGAATTAAAAGCCCTGACCAAAGACGATTTTTACCGTATTCTAACTGAACCACAAAATGCCCTGACCAAACAGTACAGGGCTCTTCTGGCCACTGAAGGTATAGAGATAGAATTTTCAGACAGCGCTTTAAAGGAAATCTCAGCGTTTGCCCAGAAGATAAATGATGAAACAGAAAACATTGGAGCCAGAAGACTTTATACCATCATGGAGAAAATCCTCTCGGATCTCTCTTTTGAGGCCCCGGAAAGGCAAGGAGAAAAAGTGGTCATTGAAGAGGCTTATGTGCGCGAACAACTCAAGGACGTGCAGGAAGACCGGGATCTGTCCAGGTATATCCTGTAATCTTATCCTCCCTGGCCCTGTCCACAGGGCCAGGGAATCTAAACGCTTCGTTCAATACACCAGGCACCTATTCCTCAACACGCTCCATTACCACACCATGCTTGCTTCCCACCACCACATACGCTTTTAACCCTTTTCTCTCCCTTATCTCTTCCATCTCCAGATACGTTCTCACCTGGTCTTTGCCACTTCTCAACTTCTCTTCAACCTCTCCTTTTTGCGCCCATTTTAACTCCAGCAAATACTCATATTTTATCTTTTCCTCGTAGGGTTTCCTCCTCAGCAGCATTATATCGGGATACCTGTTCTCCACTTCATTCTCACTTTTAACATAGTAAAATTCCGCGTAACTCAATAACGTCAATACTATGGCCTTGAAATGCTTCTCATCAAACTTCATAAAATCACGATTCGCCAGATGCTTGATTACCCTGTCCAGTTCCTGCACAAACGGTTCTATTTTACCTCCTGTTGCCAGCTCATATAACATATCTTCTATCATGCATGATTGCAATCTCAATTGCACGCGTCTATCCAGTTCCCTTGCAAAATAATTAAAATACAAATGCCTGATTACATAATTAGTAATCATAAATTTAAACCGTGAACCAAGACTATCCTTTATAGTTATAAATCCCAGGCTAAATAACAGAGTCAAAAAATCATCACGACCAAATCCTTCTTCTATCTCATATCTGTCCTTTATACTGCCGGATACTTCACCCTCTATTATAAACTCCTTTAATACCTCATAATTCTCTTCCCTGTCACCTATACCAAACAACATCATCAATTTCTTATAATCCGTTGCTATATTGCTATCCAGTAAATGATATGGATATTGACACCTTGCATAATCAAATCTCTTTAAAAAATAATTGATCAATGTCGCATTATACACACGCTTGTCTGCATCTGCATTAAATACATACCCATCATAAAATCTCCTTACATCCTCTCTTAATACATCTCTATCAATCTGTTCACACTCCTTAAAAATTGTCTGGCCCAGCAAATATTCCAGCTCTTCTTCTGTAAATCCACACAATTCATTGAAGTCCTGTTCCAGAGATATATTCTCAGCTATATTAAAGCCACTGCTCAAACTATCCATTGTTATGGGCGTCACACCTGTTATAAATATCCTGTCAAACACTCCCAGCATCGCTCCTGTCTTGACTACCTCGTAAAAACTGCGCACAAACCCTCCCTTGCCCACTATCTCCATAAACCTTGCCATATCCTCAGCCAATATCGCATTGGCAAAATGATCATATTCGTCTATCAATAAATATATCTTCTCGTCTGCTACTAGAGCCAGAAATTCTTCTAAAATATCCTCTGCCAGCTCACATCTCTCTATTTTTCCCATCGCTACATCTGAAAATTTATACCTTCTCAAAAATCTGCTCACTGCCCTCTTTACCTTGTTGTTCACTCTTAAACGCACACTTTCAATATTATCAATCTCTATACCACTAAACTCCATAAACAATATTTTATAATTATTACGCAATTTTGTTGGATGCTTACCTATATATAAATCTCCAAACAATTGCTCAAATTCTTCACTGTAATACTCATCATAATAATGCCACATGGTTGATAACCACAAACTCTTGCCAAAACGACGCGGACGTAAAAACAAAACATAATTATAACCCTTTCTCTCCAGTAACTCTATATACCTGGTCTTATCTATATACAGATTGTTCTCCAGTCTTAGCTTCCTGAAATTCGCTATGCCATACGGGATGTTTTGCATGGTTCCCCCTTACGGATACTCCTGTAAAAACTCTGTTTTTGCAGGGAGTTTTACCGGGTACCTGACATTCAGGCGCCTGGTGAGTGCTAAGTTTTAGGTTATTTCAAGTGGTTATAAGTTAGCATTTCTGTGAAAACAGACAATTCTGACTTTTTGCAGGCACTCCTTCCCAACTTCCCGGCTCCCCATCTTCTACCCCCTCTACAACTTTTCTTACCCCTTACCCCTCATCCCTCATCTCACTCTCACCCACACTTCTTTCTTATCTGTCACTATTACCATCTTCATTATGTCTTCAT
>CAJXJU010000092.1 GCA_913055195.1 uncultured Desulfohalobiaceae bacterium
AGCGGGATTCAACAGGGTAAATGTTGAATTATTACAATATGTTATAAGTTGATATCTTTGTTAAAAAGTTCAGTTTTGAGTTTTTGCAGTTAAGTCATAAAAAACTCAAAGCTAAAAGCTCAATATCATAATCCAGATATAAACAATTAGCTCTTTTTCTTCCCACCAAGCGGAGACAGAATTAAATTCATGGTCCGCCCCTCAAACCTGGGCTGCTGCTCTACCTTAGCTATATCGGAGAGCATTTCTACTATCTTTTTTAAAACCTCTACACCGCGATCCTTATGCGCTAATTCCCTGCCACGAAAAAAGACTGTTACCTTGCACCTGTCTCCTTTCTCAATAAACCGACGAATATGCCTTACCTTTGTCTGTAAATCGTTTTCATCAGTCTTGGGACGAACTTTTATTTCCTTAAGCTGAATCCTGGTTTGTTTTTTCCTGGCTTCCTGTTGCTTTTTTTGCTGTTGATACTGGAATTTACCATAGTCCATTATCCGGCAGACCGGCGGATTGGCATTAGGCGCAACCTCAACCAGGTCAAGCCCCATAGTCTGCGCATGCTGCAAAGCCTGGGCAATATCCATAATGCCAAGCTGCTGCCCATCAACATTAATAACCCTAACTTCTTTGGCCCTGATCTGCCTGTTTCGCCTGGCCTTAATAGAGGTATCTATAGCTCATTCCTCCCTTTTTAAAAGGTTCTTCCATATCTTCTATTATTAGTTCCACAACTTCCGTAAGCGTCTTCATGCCCAAATTTTTTCCTCCGCGCAAGCGTACATTAAGGCTAGACTGCTCTATTTCCTTTTCACCAGCAATAAGCATATAGGGAATTTTTTCCAGTTGAGCTTCTCGCACTTTATAGCCTAACTTCTCATTGCGCACATCTAACTCCACCCTTATACCTGCCTCGCGCAATTGCTGATAACATTTTTCTGCATACGGCTTGTGCGCGTCAGTAATGGTCAAAATCCTGGCCTGAACAGGTGCTAGCCAGGTTGGGAAAGCTCCGGCATAGTGTTCGATTAAAACACCCAGAAAGCGCTCAATTGCGCCTAAAACAACCCTATGCAGCATCACCGGGCGATGTTTCTCACCATCTTCGCCAATATAGACCAGATCAAAACGCTCAGGCAATGTAAAATCGCATTGTATTGTGGCGCACTGCCATTTCCTTCCCAGGGCATCTTTTAGCTTCACATCAATCTTTGGCCCATAAAACGCTCCATCTCCCGGACAAATATCATAATTTAAACCAAGAGAATCCAGTGCCCGGGTCAAAGCACTGGTCGCGCGGTCCCAATCTTCGTCAGAACCAATGGACTTTTCCGGCCTGGTACTAATCTCCATCTCATACTCAAAGCCAAACAATTGCATGATATCCTGAACAAACTGCAAAACCCCTCTTATTTCATCCTGCAGTTGATCGGGACGGCAAATAATATGTGCATCATCCTGGGTAAACTGCCGCACTCGCAACAGCCCATGCAAAACACCTGACTTTTCATGGCGATGGACAGTGCCCAGTTCGAAGTAACGTATGGGAAGATCACGATAACTTCGCATCCTGGACTTATAAATAAGCATGTGGGCCAGACAGTTCATGGGTTTTAACCCATAAGCCTGATCATCAATCTCAGTAAAATACATATTTTCCCGATAATTATCATAATGACCAGACTTCTCCCACAACTCACGCCTTAAAAGCTGTGGTCCCTGAACAATTTGATAACCTCGCTTGAGATGCTCTTTGCGCTCAAAATCCTCCAGAATAGCCCGCACCAACGCCCCTTTAGGATGAAAAATAGGCATCCCAGGACCAGCCTCTTCAGAAAAACTAAAAAGATCTAACTGCGGACCAAGCTTCCTATGATCTCGCTTCTTGGCCTCTTCCAAACGGGCTAGATATTTTTTTAAATCTTTTGGATTGGCAAAGGCTGTGCCATATATTCTTTGCAACATGGGCTTATTTTCATCGCCTCGCCAATAGGCCCCGGCAACAGATGTCAATTTAAATGCCTTTAAATAGCCAGTAGAAGGAATATGCGGGCCGCGACAGAGATCAACAAAATTACCATGTCGATAAATAGTTACTGTCTTTTCAGGAATTTCATCCAGTATTTCCAGCTTATATGTCTCATTCATGTCCAGAAATAATTTTTTGGCATCTTCTCTGGACAACTCCTCGCGCACAAAAGGATGGTCTCTGGCCACACTCTCCTGCATACGGGCTTCGATCTTTTCCAGATCATCTGGAGTAAAGGGACGCTCATAATCAAAATCATAATAAAAACCATTCTCAATGCTGGGACCAATGGTCACCTTGGCCGTAGGGAATAAATCTTTAACAGCTTCAGCCATAATATGGGCAGCGCTGTGGCGTAAAATATCCAGTCCTTCCGAAGTATCTATATATACTGGCTCTATTTCTCTACAATCTTCTGGCACCTGGCGAAACAGATCAAAAACCTGCCCGTCGCACTTACAGGCCACCACCTGTTTTCTTTTTTTATTGGACAGATAAGCTTTTAAAATATCTGCAAAAGTCTGACCTGACTTAACTTGTACCTCTTCCTGAACGCCAACTATTTTGACCATTTTTCCCTGCCTATAAACAGATTAGGGAGGCTTAAGGCCTCCCTAAATAATTTCTCTGGTGGTAGGCGCGAGGAGATTTGAACTCCTGACCACTTGCGCGTCAAGCAAGTGCTCTCCCCCTGAGCTACGCGCCTTCAAAAAGTAGAAAGTACCTAGCAGAGGCAAGCGAGTATTGTCAAGAAATCTCTTGACTTTTTTCACAAGTATGGAATTGAGGCAAAAGTTCACGAATACAGGCTGAATTTAAAAAACCAAACTTCCTACAAACGGAGGCCAGATGTCGGCACAATTTTATCTTTTTTTGATCATTTTTATCCTTATAGGCCATTTCATATTGAATGGTTATCTCAACTATCTCAACTTAAAAAGCCTTGATCCGGGCCTTCCTTCTGAATTTCAAGACATATTTGACCAGAATTTATATGCTAAATCCCAGGAATACACCAGGGCTACGACAAAATTAGAACTTATCGAATCTTTTTTCTTCCTGGCCCTAACCCTCCTGGTTATTCTCTCCGGCACATTTAATAAACTCGATGCCTTTGCGCGCTCTTTTGGCCTGTCCGAGCCTTTAACAGGACTTTTATTTTTTGGGCTGATTTTTATCCTTGCTGATTTCTTAAACCTTCCTTTTGAACTATACAAAATTTTTGGCCTGGAAGAAAAGTTTGGCTTTAACAAAATGACACCTTCCTTATTTATCCTGGACAAGATCAAGGGCTATATTTTAACTACCATCCTGGGTTCTCTTATTGTCTATCCCATTCTTCTCTTCTTCCAGAAACTAACTACCTGGGCCTGGCTTTTTTGCTGGCTAACCACCATCTGTTTAATGCTTATCATTCAGTATCTAGCTCCGACTCTTATTTTACCACTTTTCAACAAGTTCACCCCTATTGAGGACGAAGAACTAAAAGAAAAGATATTTGCCCTGGCCCAAAAATGCGGATTTAACTTAAAGGGCATCTATATCATGGATGGCTCCAAACGTTCAACAAAAGCCAATGCCTTTTTTACAGGTTTTGGCAAAAATAAACGCATTGCCCTGTTTGATACTTTACTAAATAATCACACCCATAAAGAGATTCTAGCCATTTTAGCCCATGAAATAGGACATTTCAAAAACAAGCACATCCACAAAAACCTGATACTATTCTTTTTGCAGACAGGTTTAACATTTTTTATATTAAACTGCTTTATCCACAATGAACAGCTAACCCAGGCCATTGGCTTTTCCCAGCACTCAACTTATGCGGCTATCTTTGCCTTTGCCCTTATCTATCCCCCAATCTCCCTTGTTCTAGGCCTTTTGGCAAACTTTATCTCCAGAAAACACGAATTCCAGGCTGATGCCTTTGCGGCTCAAAATACATCGCCAGAGGATTTAATCTTCGCCTTAAAAAAACTGTCCAAATCCAACCTATCCAATCTTACTCCTCACCCTCTATATGTATTTTTTAACTACACGCATCCACCTGTGCTCCAGAGGATCAGGAAGTTGAAAAGATAGAAAACCGGGAACTTGTAGGGGCGTATTGCATACGCCCATCAGAAGGCGTATTGCATACGCCCGTCAAGAAATTAGAAAAATTAGTAAGGAGGAAAAAATGGATACCATTTCTATTCAAACCAATACCAGGGAAGAGTTAAAAGACATTACAGCAGAAATTGCTCGCCTTGTGAAATCCAGAGATTACACCAACGGCGTGCTCACTATCTACAGTCCACACACCACAGCCGGGATAACAATCAATGAAGGAGCTGATCCTTCCGTGGTACGAGACATAATCGTCAATTTACGCAAACTAATCCCTCACAAGGGGGACTACCAGCATCTTGAGGGCAACAGCGATGCCCATATCAAAACCAGTCTCATTGGCCCATCCGTGCAGGTCATAGTAGAGGATGGAAAACTCTGTTTAGGCACCTGGCAAAAAATATTTTTTGCTGAATTTGATGGCCCAAGGTCACGCAAAGTATGGGTTAAATGGTGCGGGTGCTAAAAGAACTCTCGCTGAAGACAGGCTCTTTTTAAGGTGTATCCAGGGCTAACGCACCAAAATCCGAAGGGAGCATCCGCCACTAGCTGGGTTAGAGCAATTACAAATCCGAATAAAGTACTCGCTCGATTTTACCATAACTCTTTAACATTTTTACAGATTGATCATGAAACAGGACAATATCATTATAGGATGTTTAATCAATCCATCAGAACAAAATAAATTCAAGCAAACCATAGCAGAACTTGCTAATCTATTACAATCAGAGCTTCAGACAACTTTTCCACAATTCACCTGGAAATTGCCTGTTGTCGAACGAAGCGATTTTCCCCAGAATCTTTTGCAGGATCCTCTGGAATTACTTGAATTTGGCTCTAATCTCAAACTCGAATATGGTTTTGATTTTGCTCTTGTTTTTACCAATATGCCATTAAAACCACGATTTAATCAAATTGTTAATGCTGTTTCATCCAATATGCTTGAAACCGCCATTATCAGCACTGCACGCATATTCGAATCACCTTCTAAAATCCAGATTAACCAGTCATCACCTGAAGTTACACATCAATACCATGCTACTCAGTCAAATAACACTACTCAACAAGCATGTACAACAGGCGATTCTCAATATTCAATTTCACTTTTAAATACTATAAACCAAATACTGGCTCTATGTAAACACAATCTAGGACATCTCTGGGGATTAGATCACAATGACCAATCAGTCATGGCGCCACTTATCAATTGGACTGACATCAACAATACAGATTGGACACGGGGAGAGAAAGAACACATCTTAGCTTATCTGAAAAAAATAGCTGATCCACGATTAGAAGAAACTACCGCTGGCTCAAAACTGGGCCAAATATTTTTCTATTTACATCTACTGAAACAGGAAGGTCTATCAATACTACGTGATATTCTTTTATTACGATCATGGCTAATGATGCTCCATCTCGGCAAATTTACAGTTACTACAGTCATATCAGTTATTTTTCTTTTTTTAAGTGCTGAAGCATGGGAAATGGGGGCATCATTGGATACAAACTGGGTAAATGTATCATCTGTTGTTATTATTATGCTGACCACATTTTCCCTCTATTTTGGACAAAATTTACATAAAATTGCCAGATCTGATAAAATAATGGAGCAGGCAGTACGCTCCAGAATAGTCTTAATCGGCACACTTTTAACAGGTATCATAGCATTCTGGCTCAGTGTTTTTTTGTTCGCAATAATTATTATATATATTTTACCCCATAAAGTATTATTAAATTGGTCAGGGTTATCGTCATCATTACCTGTTATACATT
>CAJXJU010000093.1 GCA_913055195.1 uncultured Desulfohalobiaceae bacterium
AATGCGGATCGTTTCCTGAAAACTGAATACACTGACAATTCGACTCTGTAACTGACTGAAAATATTGAACATTTTCTCAACTCAAAAAGTTGAGTAGATAAAATGATTTATGTTAACCAAAGCTACTCCTATTAAAATATCAGCAAATTTTCATCCAGATGAGAGAGCCGTTCTCTTTCATGGCGACTGCCTTGAATTACTTAAACAGATACCTGATGGCTCCATCCAGTTGGTTGTGACTTCGCCTCCTTACAATATAGGCAAAGAATACGAAAAAAAATTAAACCTGAAGCAATATCTTGAACAGCAGTCAGATGTTATTAAAGAATGCGTTCGTGTTCTAAACGAAAAAGGAAGTATCTGCTGGCAGGTGGGGAATTATGTGGACAACGGTTCAATAATACCACTGGATACAGTTCTGTTTCCAATTTTCCATGAATTGGGCCTGGTGCTGAGAAACAGAATTATATGGCATTTTGAACATGGCCTGCATTGCTCGCGAAGGTTCTCAGGACGGTATGAAACAATTATCTGGTTCACGCGCAAAAGCAAGGATTATGTTTTCAATCTTGATCCGGTCAGGGTACCGCAAAAATATCCAGCTAAAAAATATTTCAAAGGCCCTAAAAAAGGCCAATATTCATGCAATCCTCTGGGGAAAAATCCAGGAGATGTCTGGGATATCCCCAATGTCAAAAGCAACCATGTGGAAAAAACAGAACATCCCTGTCAATTTCCAGTAGAACTAATTGAAAGGCTGGTACTGGCAATGACAAACGAAAACGACTGGGTTTTAGATCCCTTTCTCGGCGTTGGAACTTCGATAATTGCTGCCTTACGCCATAATCGACGAGGAGCCGGAGCAGAAACAGTGCAAAGATATGTTGAGATAGCCAGAGAACGAATAAAAAAAGCAATAAACGGAACACTTAAAGTTCGCCCGATGAATAAACCTATATATAATCCTGATCAGAAAAGAAACAATCTTACTGTTGCACCATGGTCTCAACCAAACACAACTCCACCATTGTTAAAAATCAGGCAGATCATTGATGCGTAAAAAACTATCCAAAATAGCGAGGCAAAACCGTGATTAAGAATCAGTTTCAATTCAAAGACCAAAAGGACTGGCCCCGGATCAAAAACTGGCTGCAAAAAAGATCCAGGCCAGACGTTAATGTGGACCAACAGGTACGCGAAATTCTGGATAATGTTGAAGAAAAAGGCGACGCGGCCCTTATTGAATATACCAGACGTTTTGACGCGCCTGATTTCGCTCCTGAGAATTTAAAGGTAAATAACAAAGAGATAGAAAAGGGACTGGCCGAAGTTCCGGAAAGTGACCTGGCCATCATCAGGGAAGCGTCTGAGCGGATCAGAGCTTTTCACGAAAAGCAAAAACAAAAATCCTGGTATGATCTGGCAGAGGATGGCACAATCCTGGGCCAGATTTACACTCCGGTTGAACGGGCTGGCCTTTATGTGCCTGGTGGAATGGGCGGAGAAACCCCTCTTATTTCCTCTCTTTTAATGAATGCCATCCCGGCCATCGTTGCAGGGGTAAAGGAAATTATTCTTGTTTCCCCACCCAGAAAAGATGGCTCGTTAAATCCCTATATCCTGGCCACAGCCCATATTCTGGGACTAAACAAAATCTATAAAATTGGCTCTGCCTGGGCTATTGCAGCTTTAGCTTTTGGCACACAGTCTGTCCCTGCTGTGGATGTGATTGCCGGACCTGGAAACATCTATGTAACCACAGCCAAACGGTTAGTTGCTGGTCTGGTAGGCATTGACATGATTGCCGGGCCAAGTGAAGTAACCATTCTGGCTGATGATTCAGCCCGTCCCGATTTTCTGGCTGCTGATCTTCTGTCTCAGGCTGAGCACGATCCTCTGGCGGCATGTATCCTGGTTACCTCCTGTCAGGAACTTATACCAGAAGTAACTTCAGCTCTTAAAGAACAACTTTCAACATTGCCTCGCAATGAAATTGCCGGAACATCATTAAAAGATTGGGGGGCATTTATCCTTGTTGATGACATCAAAAAAGGTCTTGAGGTAGTTAATCTGATTGCGCCTGAACATTTTGAGTTATGTATCCGTGACCCCTGGTCAGTCCTTGGCCAGGTAAAAAATGCTGGCGCAATTTTCATGGGCCACTTTTCTCCAGAACCTGTAGGCGACTATTTTGCCGGCCCCAATCATGTACTTCCAACCATGTCAACGGCCAGATTTTCCTCTGCCCTGTCAGTAGATACCTTTTACAAAAAATCCAGTGTCATCTATACAAATGAGAAGTATATCCAGCAGCACGGTTCAAAAATCGCTCGCCTGGCCAGACTTGAAGGCCTGGAAGCCCATGCAAGGAGTGTGCTGATAAGACAACAACATACAACCACTCATCATTAAAGAGGGAAAATATGCAAAAACCAAAGATTGTTACTCAGACAAATATTCCAGAATATCCTCTGGTCTCACGCGGCAAAGTCCGTGATATTTACGAAATAGACGAAGAAACACTGCTTATTGTGACCACTGACCGCATGAGTGCCTTTGACGTGGTCCTGCCCGATCCAATACCATTTAAAGGGGTGGTCTTAAACCAGATTACCCTGTTCTGGATGGAGATGATGCAGGATATTGTGCCTAACCACATTATTGCTGCTGAAGTGAAAAATTTCCCGCCAGTCTTGCAAAACTACAAAGATGACTTAACGGGAAGGGCAGTTCTGGTCAAAAAGGCTAAACCCCTGCCCATAGAATGTATTGTCCGGGGGTACATTACAGGCTCTGGCTGGCGGGATTATGAACAAACCGGTCAGCTCTGTGGTTATAAATTGCCACCTGATCTCAAAAAATCGCAACAGTTAGAAAAACCTTTATTTACGCCTTCCACCAAGGCAGATATTGGCGAACATGATGAAAATATTACTCTTGCGCAGGCTAAGGCCAAAATTGGGGAGGGTCTGGTTAAAAAGGTAGAGGAAATATCCCTTGCTATTTATGAGCGAGCCAGAGATTATGCCCTGAAAAGGGGTATTATAATTGCTGATACAAAATTTGAGTTTGGACTTCACAACAATAAACTCTTGCTCATTGATGAGGTTTTGACCCCGGATTCTTCCCGGTTCTGGCCCAGAGATGAATATACCCCGGGCCGGGACCAGCCCAGTTTTGACAAGCAATACCTGCGTGACTGGCTGAGCAAAAGTGGCTGGGATAAACAGCCTCCAGCACCAGAACTGCCACAGGAAATAATTGAACAGACACAGGCCAGATATGTTCAGGCCTATAAATTATTAACCGGAAAAGAACTTTTTTAGGAGAAAATCATGCTCTTAAAGGACAAAAAAGCACTCATCTTTGGCGTGGCCAACAATCGAAGCATTGCTTATGGCATTGCCAGAGTCTTTAAAGAAAATGGAGCCAGACTGGCTCTAAATTATCTGGGCGAGGCCCTGAAAAAAAGAGTTGAGCCCATCAGTCAGGAACTTGGAAGTGAATTTATTTTTGACTGCGATGTAAGCAGTGACGACCAGATACTGGCAGCAGCAGAGTTGGTAAAGGAAAAATGGGGTCAAGTTGACATTTTAGTACATTCTGTTGCTTATGCAAAGCGTGAAGACCTGCAGGGCCGTTTTCTGGATACCTCGCGTGAAGGTTTTCATATTGCTATGGATATCTCTGCCTATTCTCTGGTCAAGCTCTGTCAGGTATTTGAGCCTTTATTCACTAAAGATTCGTCAGTGATGACTATCTCCTATTATGGTGCACAAAAAGTCATCAAAAATTATAATGTCATGGGAGTTGCCAAGGCAGCCCTGGAAGCTTCTGTACGCTATCTTGCAGCTGACCTTGGACAGAATGGAGTGCGCGTCAATGCCATCAGTGCAGGTCCCATAAAGACTCTGGCCGCTTCAGGCATTTCCGGCTTTAAAACCATCCTCAAAACAATTGAAGAAAAGGCTCCTTTGCACCGCAATGTGACCCAGGAAGAAGTCGGCAACACCGCGCTCTATCTTGCATCAAACCTCTCTTCGGGGATAACGGGCGAGGTTATTTATGTAGATTCAGGTTATAATATTTTAGGGATTTAAATGAATGATTTTTTAATATTAGGACTTATTTTTGCAGTCTGGATAATTCTGGTTAAATTTGTTTTCCCCAAACTTGGGCTTCACGGCTGAGGCCCAAGTGCCAGGTCATGCAGTTTGCAAGACAAAAAAAGCAATAAGTAAAACTCTTGCCAGAATTAATCTTTTTTATTATAAAAAGTCTCTTCTAGCGGAGAGGTGCCCGAGCTGGCCGAAGGGGCACGATTGGAAATCGTGTGTACCCTAACCCGGTACCGAGGGTTCGAATCCCTCCCTCTCCGCCATTAAAAATGAAGATGAGAAGGTGAGAAAAAAGGGGAGCCAGGCGGCAAAGGCGCTGCCAACCCCGTCAGGCCCGAGAGGGAGCAGCGGTAACAGTTGCCTTTGGGTGCCTGGTTTCCCTGATAGGCGCGATAAAAATCGCGCCTATTTAAAAATAAAAAAAGCCCTTCCAGTGGAGGGGCTTTTTTACTAAACATGGCATCAACTACTTCATCACAGTTACAATAATTGCTGTTTGACCGATAATTACCCCCAGCAATGTTAAAAAAGTTCCTATTATCCATTTTGTCAAACTTGATTTTATTTGTTCAATTTTAAGCTCAATCTTAAGCTCCAACTCTTTTATATCTCTTTTTGTAGCTAAAGAAGATTCAACTATTTCTGCTAAAACTCTCGCCTGTGCTTCTGCCTGTTTCTCTGGTACTCCTGCATCTATTAACTTCCTGGCATAATCCAGTGTATCAATTGCCAGCGCATGTCCCATATTTCCTCCTTTACCAGGATAACTATTATTTAGATTAAATTATCTATAACCATAGAATCCAGACAGGTCAACGCTTTCCAATCTGGCAGATTGTAGGCCTGAAAGCCAGGCATAATAATTTTATAGTGATGCAAATACATTCTAGCATCAGATTTGACCACTGGCGGCCCGTATAAGGGGTCTCCAACAATGGGGTGGCCAAGGGCGCTCAAATGCGCCCGAATTTGATGTCGCTGACCTTTTAATATCCTGACCTTAACCAACGTCTGGTTTCTTGCCGGGAAAAATTTCAAAGGATAAATCCAGGTGAATCGCAAAAAATTTTCTATCTCTTTGTCCAGTACCTTAACCTTTTTTCTTTTAGCAGTATAAAGAGCCTTTTTAACTATCACATCCTTAACCAATTCCCCCTGA
Source organism: uncultured Desulfohalobiaceae bacterium (assembly GCA_913055195.1). Lineage (GTDB taxonomy): Bacteria > Desulfobacterota > Desulfovibrionia > Desulfovibrionales > Desulfonatronovibrionaceae > Desulfovulcanus. The sequence continues at coordinate 5,278 of CAJXJU010000093.1, forward strand.
ACCAGGGCCAGATAAAGTTTATCTATTCTGCCCTCTTCCTGGGCCTGCTTATAAACACTGCATCCCTTTTTGGTTAAACCAACCATTAAAATTCCACTGGTCAAATAATCTAAACGGTTTAAAAGGCAGACAGAAGTAGAAGGAAAAATTAAATGAAGCATGTCCTGTACGCTCTGAGTACTTCTGCCTTTATCTGAATGCATAAAAGAAGGCTTATAAACAGCAGCCAGATCAGCAGTTACACTTACAACTTCAAGTGGCTTTTGCCTTCCTTTATCTTCTTTAAGAGTCCTTTCCTTGACTAAAACTTCCTGACCAGGCAAGACTCTGTATCCTTTTGGCTTTTGTAAGCCATCAACAAACACCCTGCCCTCTTGAATAAATTTTCTGGCCTGGCGCAGTCCTATACGCAAAAATTCTGCCACCACTACATCCAGACGCTTTCCAGAAGTTTGTGAAAATATTTTTACACACATAAATAATAAAGCCCCGCACTGCGGGGCTAAAAATATAGGTTATTTGTTTTGAGTCGCCTGCAAAAAGTAAATTTTTTCCGTGCGGGGACAGGCGAACGTGCGTT
>CAJXJU010000094.1 GCA_913055195.1 uncultured Desulfohalobiaceae bacterium
GCTTTGAAATCTATTACAAAGACAAAGACCGCATCCTGACAAAAGATCAAATCCCACATTTCAGACAAAAATGGACAAATCTGTCTGAATTTATCAAAGAGTTAAAACAAAAATTTACCTGGTACTATAATAAGACCTACGGTCGTAAAGGCTATTTCTGGTCAGACAGATTCAAAAGCGTCATTGTGGAAAAGGGCCACACTTTAATTAATTGCCTGGCCTATATTGACTTAAACCCCATCAGGGCAGGTATAGTTGAAAAGCCTGAAGATTATCGCTGGTCATCCATGGGATATCTGGCCAGGACAGGCAACAAAGATGGCTTTCTGAGTCTGGATTTTGGCCTGCAACAATATGAGATAGACGATGTAAAAGAACGGTTTCGCATGTATCGGGAATATGTGTATGAGCACGGCTGTCTGGAGAGTTCAAAAGGAGCGTCCATTAATGAAGAAACAGTTGCAAAGGAACGTAAAAAGCAATTTAAATTTACCACAGCAGACCGTTTGTTATACAGGACAAGGTATCTGACAGAGGGAGTCTTTCTGGGCAGCAAACACTTTGTCAAAGAGCACTTTCAGCGGTTTAAAGATAAATTAAGGATAGAAAAGGATAGACAACCTCATAAAATATCAGGCTTTGAAAATATTTATTCTTTCAGGCAGACGCCATAATTACACATCCATCGCTCCAAATTTTATTTTTTCCTATGCATCATTTGTCGTCATTATTTTATTCCTTTTGTCCTATTTCTCTTAATTACAGTCTCCGTGCACTTCTCGCTCTGAATCTGAAAAAACAACTTTCTTCCGTCACTATTTTTTAAATATCGTCCACATTAACCTTAGCCTAGTTGACATCCATCTGGGGAGATTAAAACCCGGGGAGCTTCTTTTCAGATTCAGTCTTAGGTAAAATTTCTTCTGTAAACAAAATTTCTCCTGTCACTATATTATCTTATTCATTAGTCTACAATCCACAAATTCAGGCTGCTTCACAAACCCAACTGAGCAAGAAGATCATCTACATCAGCCTGGCTGACATCCATCTGCGGGCCTTTTAGCTCGGAAACCTTCTTTTCAGATTCAGCCTTAATGGTCTCAAAATCTTTTTCAGGCTGTTCCTTCTTGGTTTTGATAGATAACCCGGCAGTAAGATAAAGTTTTAAGACATGCTCCTCTATTTTACGCAATGAAGCAATAATCTTTTTGATTCTCTGACCGGTTAAATCCTGAAAACTCAGGGCTGTCATTATTTTTACCAGATCATTATTCAAATCATTGGTTTTGGCGATCAACCAGTCAATCACCTGCAAAGGATCATGCTTGCCCTCTTTTATCTTTTCCAGCACAGTGATAATACGCGCGCTCTGATCTAACTGCTTTTCCACAACAGCCATAATATCTTCAGTAGCCTTTTCTGTGGTCTTGACTATGGCATCCAGTTGATCAGATGTTTCATGAAAAATTTCTTCTGCTTCCTCTTTGGTCAGCTCAGGCAATCCTCCCTCGGCCTGCTCTGTCTGAGCTATTTCATGATAAATCGCGCCCAACCCCTCTCGCAAATCCTCACTGAGTTTGCGGTAAAATTCACTATCTACCAGGGCCCTGGACAGGGTTTCCGCAAAACCTTCCTCCAGTACTCTGGCTACTACATCTGAGACAGTCTCTTTAATAACCTTTTCTGCCCGCTCTGTAATATTTTGCATTAACTCTTGACTAATATCTTTGTTCAAAGCTCCCCCCCTTAGCAATATCAACTTTTAAAAAAATGATTTCCTCTCTCCTATCTGAAGAGAAAATCGCGTAACACCATTTTGACAATACAAACTGGCTGACCAATTCAATCTGGAGGTCAAAAAATGTATTAAAGTAAGCCCAAGGCCAAGATGCCCGGGCTTTGTAGTCTGCCACGGCTGCCACGGTTCTTGAAGAGTCAGGTCTGTATTAGAGATTATTTGTAACTCAATACCTTTTTTATAGGCCGACACTTTAATCTCAAGATCATGTTTGCCATCAGGGTCTTTAATCCTATATGCCTCAACAGCATTGGTGAGTGGTTGCTCCACACAAAATGTCAAAGCAAAGGCCGGCAACTCAAGGACCGGAACGTCTGAAGCGCAATCTAAATGACAATTGATATTATGCTTAAAAAACAAATCGTTCTGCCAGAAATCACTCAACCATGATAAAAATTCGCCGGGGGATGTAGAAACTATCTCCTCCTGTAGATAAAAATTACGTTGTGTCATTACCTCTATGGCGCGGGCCAGCTTTTGTGTTCCCTGACCCAGATTCTTTATCTTTTTAGCCTGCTCGCCCAGAGGTATTTCTGGCTTTCTTACCAGAATCGAATCCAGAAGTGTTAATTGCATGTTTAAAACATGTACAAAATTATTAAGATTATGACTTATGCCCTGTAATTTCGCACCGCAACTGACATCCAGATAATAGCGGATAAATGTCAAATATTGCTCCGGGCTAAAATTCATTTTTCCTCTCTCTTATTTGTTCTCTTTGTTCCTGAAATACAAACTGAACAATATTCTCCCTGTCAAGATCTCTGATATTTGTAAATGTTACAACATATATGGGGATATTGCGAACGCTCTCCAGACGTAAAACATAACCAACAGCGCCTACGACCCTCAAAGGAAATTGAGATAAAATAATTGCCAATTCCAGAGCCTGTTCCTCATCAAATCTCTCCTTTGAAACAAATTTTAGCCCTGCGCCGCTAATCTCAACCACTTCCGCGCGTATAGGGAAATCTTCCTGCAAACTATCCTGGCGCAGCAAACTCAAAATCATATCCAGCTTTCTGTCCATATTATGCAAAAACACCACCAGGTCCCGTGGGATATGAACGCCCTGCAAATTTTTAAGCATAGACGGATCAAGCTCGCCTGCCAGACATCCTGTAAAAAGAGGTTTGGAGTCAGGAGAAGCAAGTTTGCGAATATAAGCCTTGAGCCTGGTGGAAATTCGAGAGTAAGTTCGTTGCTGTGCGGTCATATCACTTCACCTAAAAATCCCCGTTTATCTCCACATGCATGGCATTGACAGGGCAGATGCGAGTGCATTGCCCACAAGCAGTACATTTTGAAGAATCAAATATCACAAGCCTTGTTTTCAGATCAAGACAAAGAGCCCTGGCTATACACAGAGAAGTGCATAATCCACAATGCAAACATGATTCTTCATCACGTGAAATACTCTGAGCCACCTCCTGCACTGAAACACCATGTTCCTGTAGATAAGAAAGGCCCTTTTTATAATCTTCCTCAGTGCCGGAAAGCTCTAAAATCATATGCCCTTCTTCTTTAGGATTGATTCTGGCCTTTAAAATGTTGAAAGTTAAATCAAATTTTTTAGCCAGATTATACATCATGGGCAAACGGGAGGTTTCCGGTGAAAAGTGCAGGGCAATTATTTTGGAATATTCTTTCTTCATCCTTCATCCTTCCTGCGTCATCCTTCTAGGAGTCGCCTGCAAAAAGTCGAGATTCGCAAATTACAGCTTGCGGGGACAGGCGAACGTCTAATGATTTCAGATAGTTACAACCGTCATAACGCTCGTTCGCCTGTCCCCGCACGAAAAAATTTACTTTTTGCAGGCGACTCATAAAAAGGAAACATTATGAGATATTTCAATACAGCAGGTCCAGTTAGATGCGATGAGCACTATTGTCTTCCACCCCTTGAGAGGTTTGATCTGGAAGAGATATTGTTTTTAATAGAACAAAAAAAATATTTTGTGCTTCATGCTCCCAGACAGACAGGTAAAACAAGCTGTCTTCTGGCGCTTCAGGAGTATTTAAATGAGAGAGATGAATATAGGGCTTTGTATGTGAATGTAGAGGTTGGGCAGGGGGCACGAGAGGATGTGTATGGAGCAATAAGAGCTATAATGTATGAAGTTTCTTATCAGTGGCGAAGAGTGTTTAAAGATGAAAACCTCCTTGAAAATTATAAAGACATTCTGGAAAGCACGGGGGAATATTCAGCCTTTAAGGCATTGCTAAGTTTTTTATCAGAGCACAGCGATAGACCAGTAGTGCTTATGTTAGATGAAATAGATAGCCTTGTGGGAGATACCTTAATAAGTGTTTTAAGACAGGTCAGGGCAGGATATACCAACAGACCTGATGCTTTTCCTCAGAGCATAATTTTGTGTGGAGTAAGAGATGTGCGAGACTATCGTATTCATTCCAGCAAGGAAAAGGCAATAATAACAGGTGGCTGTGCATTTAACATCAAGGCAAAATCTCTTAATTTAGGAGATTTTAATAAACATGAAATAGAGATTTTATATAACCAGCATACAGAAGAGACAGGCCAGGAGTTTGAGCAGGGTGTTATAGATTATGTGTGGGAGCTAACAGAAGGTCAGCCCTGGCTTGTAAATGCCTTAGGTTATGTTGCCTGCTTTGAAATAAAAGAATCAAGAAATAGAAAGAAAAAAATAACCAAGAAACTCATAGAAGAAGCAAAAAATAGAATAATTTTAGAGAGATATACTCACATAGATCAGCTTGCGGACAAACTAAAGGAAGATACGGTAAGAAGTGTTATTGAAGCGATTTTAAAAGGAGAAGGCATTAGAAAAATAAAAGATGATGATCTTCAATATGTAATTGATTTAGGTTTTATAAAGCGAACAAAAGAAGGAATAAAAATATCCAATAAGATATATCAAGAGATAATACCAAGAGAGATTACTTTTATGATGCAGGTTGAGCTGGAATCAGAAATAAAACCTATCTGGTATGTAAGAGAAGACGGCCGTCTTGATATGTTAAAACTCATGCGAGCATTTCAACAGTTTTTCAGAGAACACAGCGAATCCTGGCTTGAGAGATTTCAATATAAAGAAGCAGGACCGCAACTACTTATTCAGGCGTTTTTACAGAGGATAGTAAACAGCGGTGGCAGAGTTGAAAGAGAATATGGCCTTGGAAGAAAGAGAACAGACCTTTTAATTCTCTGGCCAGTTGGATCGGATAATTTGCTTTATGCAGAAGAAGTGCAAAAGGTAGTAATAGAGCTAAAAATACTTTATAAATCTTTAGATAGAACCATAGAAGAAGGTTTAAAACAGACCTATGAATATATGGATAAATGTGGCACAGATGAAGGGCATCTTGTGATATTTGATAGAAGAGAAAATATATCCTGGGATGAGAAGATATTTGAAAGAGAAGAAGAATACATGGGTAAAAAGATAAAGATATGGGGGATGTGATTGTAGGGAAAGTTTGCAAATTGCCCTTACATGAATTGCCCCAATAATTGAATTTAATTGATGGGGAGAAACAGAATGAGCGAAAAGTGCCAAATAGATGGAAGACGGTTAAGTTGGGGGATGATTCCATGAACCAAAAGAGATACAAGACTTTTTTTAAGGAGAATGAAAAATGCAAAGCGAGTTGGCTAATTCTAAGGATATTGAGAGTAAAATTTACACAATTCGCGGATTGCAAGTAATGTTGGACAGTGATTTGGCTAAATTCTACGGAGTTGAGGTTAGAGTATAAAATCAAGCAGTAAAAAGAAATAAAGAGAGATTTCCCGAGGATTTTATGTTTCAACTTACCAAAGAAGAACATTTAGCCTTGAAGTCGCAAATTGCGACATCAAGTTTGGAGCAATATGGAGGTAGAAGAAAAATGCCTTACGCTTTTACTGTAAATGGTGTCTACATGCTTTCTGCCGTACTCAAAAGTCAAGTAGCTATAGATGTGAGTATAGCAGATACACTAAATAGATTAGGTAAGAAGTATAGAGTTATAAAGAAGTATGAGCTATCAGAGAAATCATACCTCGAAGCTCTAAAAGTTAGACGAA
>CAJXJU010000095.1 GCA_913055195.1 uncultured Desulfohalobiaceae bacterium
GATATTCGGATTTCGAATTTCTCAACTTTCGGAACTCCGAAAGTTGAGTAAATTAGAGGGAAGAGAATGTCTGAAAAGGATGTACAAAAGTTTTTAGCGGCAGCGCCGGTTTTAGACAAATTAAAAATTGTTGCTACGTGGTTGCATGAGAGAAAAGGCCAGGAAATATTAGGGTTAGACGTAAGTAAAATTTCTAATGTTTTTGAAGGGGTACTCATTGTCACCGCTCAGAATGTGCGTCATGCCCAGGCTCTGGCGGACTATGTTCTGGAAAAGGTAGGACAAAGCGGCTGGGAATATATGGGCATGGAAGGATATAAAGAAGGCGAGTGGATTTTGCTGGATTTAAACGATGTTATTGTGCATATATTTCTGGCTGATACGCGGCAATTTTATAACCTGGAAGGTTTTTGGGCCAGAGGGCAAGAAGTTGATCTAAACCTGGAAAATGATGAACAGGAAGAGGATGAAGATGAATGATTTATCTCCAATACTTCTTTTGATTCTGGATGGGTGGGGAATTGGACCTGATGGGCCGGGCAATGCCATCTCATTGGCCAATACTCCTGTCATGGATAAGCTTTTGAAAAACTTTGCTCATACAAGGCTTAAGTGTTCAGGTGAAAGTGTGGGCCTGCCTCAAGGACAGATGGGTAATTCCGAGGTGGGTCATTTGAATCTTGGTGCAGGAAGAATCGTTTACCAGGATATTATGCGCATAAATCAGGCCATTGCTGATGGGAGTATCAGGCAAAATCAGGTTTTAAACCAATTGTTTGCCAGCATAAAACCAGGCGGCAGGTTGCACCTTATGGGACTGCTCTCGGACGGGGGGGTGCACAGTCATCAGGAGCATCTGCATAGTCTTATCAACCTTGCTAAAGAAAAAGGTATCAGCCAGGTATTTATCCATTGCTTTTTAGATGGTCGGGATACTCCTCCTGCAAGCGGAATAATCTATGTGCAAAGGCTTAAAAATTATCTGCAGGAGACCGGAGTAGGGGAAATTGCTACAATTATCGGGCGTTACTTTGCCATGGACCGGGATAAGCGCTGGGAGCGGATTAAATTGGCTTATGATGCCCTGACTCTTGGTCAGGGAAAATCAGCTCGTGATCCGGTTCTGGCGGTTAAAGAAGCTTATGCGGCAAAAGAGACAGATGAGTTTGTAAAACCCATTGTGTTGATGGCCCATGATAAACCAGTGGCTACTCTGCAGGATGGTGATGGGGTCATCTTTTTTAATTTTCGGGCTGACAGGGCAAGGGAGCTTTGCCAGGCGCTTTTTGATCCTGAGTTTAAAGAATTTGAGCGCAAGGTCTGGCCCCGGCTTTATCTGATTACCATGACGGAATATGATAAAGAGTTTGGTCTGCCGGTTATTTTTCCGCCGGAAAAGCTGGTCAATATTCTGGGGCAGGTGGTTTCCGGGAAAGGGATGAAGCAACTTCGCATTGCTGAGACAGAAAAATATGCCCATGTAACTTATTTTTTTAATGGAGGAGAAGAGGATCCTTTTTCCGGGGAAGACAGAATTTTGATTCCTTCTCCGCGTGAAGTTGCCACCTATGATTTGAAGCCGGAAATGAGTGTTTATGAAGTTACAGATGTTTTATGCTCTAAAATACGGGCCAGGGAATATGATCTTTATGTGTGTAATTTTGCCAATCTGGATATGGTTGGTCATACAGGCAAACTTCCGGCGGCGATTAAGGCCTGTGAAGCAGTGGATGAATGTGTAGGACAGGTTGTAGAAACGATGCAACAGACAGGGGGGACCATTTTGCTCACAGCAGATCATGGCAATGCAGATGATATGCTGGATGAAAATGGCAATCCAAAGACCGCTCATAGCTTAAATCCTGTGCCTTTTGTTCTAATAGATGAGAACAAGAAGAATGTTCGTTTGCGGCCAGATGGAATTCTGGCTGATGTTGCCCCGACCATTCTTGATTTGTGGTCAATACCTGAGCCCTGTGAGATGACGGGAAGGAGTTTGCTTGTCAGATGATCAGGGAAGAGGAAACGGGGAGTGGGGGAAGGGATTCGAGTACCTAAAATGGATAGGCAATATTGTTGTAGGGGCAGATTCCATATCTGCCCTTAAGTAGTTAAGGAGAAAAATATGCAACAGAAATTTTTAACTCCGGTCAAACCGGCAGGATTTGAAATAATTTTTCTTTATCCATGTCCTTTTTGCGGGCGTAATGTTCCTTTGCTTGCCCCAACAGAGCCATCCATGGGCCAGTGTGATGTTTGCCAGAAGCAGTTTCCTCTGGTCCCGGTGGATGAAAAGACCATTATGTTCATGAAGACGATTCTGGATAATGGCCGGGCTGCCATTGATCCTGATTATCTTTAGGTTCGACGTTTTTTGGTATGCACCAGGGGCACAAAATGTGTGCCCCCTGCACTATTTCAAATACGGGTCATCTTGACTCAGGTACTTCTGAATATAGTCTTTGACAGCTTCTTCCAGAGACATGAAATCACAGGGGCAGCCTGTTCTTTTCAGCTTGTCCATTTTCGCCTCGGTAAAGTATTGATATTTATCCCTTATGTTCTCAGGCATTTCAATGTATTCGATATTTGGCTTCTGGTGCATGGCCTCGAATACTGCGCGAGCCAGTTCATTCCATGTCCTGGCTTTTCCTGTTCCCAGGTTGAAGATTCCGTTTACCTCCTTATGTTCCAGAAACCATGCCATAACCCGCACGCAATCCTTAACATAGATAAAATCTCTTTTTTGTTCGCCATCACCATATTCAGGCCGATAAGATTTAAATAGCTTGAGCTTTCCGGTATCCTTTATCTGCGAATATGCCTTGGCAATGACGCTTTTCATGTCTCCTTTGTGATATTCATTCGGGCCAAAGACGTTAAAGAATTTCAGGCCCACTATTTTGTCCAGGAGTCCTTTTTTTTGAGCCCAGAGATCAAATAGATGTTTGGAATAACCATACATATTTAAAGGTCGTAATTTTTTTAGGCCAGCGTGGTCATCGTTAAAGCCTAGCTTACCGTCTCCATAAGTGGCCGCACTGCTGGCATAAATAAAGCGGATGTCATTTTCCAGACAGAACTCAGCCAGTTTCTGGCTATAGTGAAAATTGTTCTCCATTAAGTAATCAGCATCCGCTTCCGTGGTGGATGAACAAGCGCCCATGTGGATAATGGCTGTAACGTCCTGGAATTTATTTTTTTCCATCAGCTCTAAAAAGTTATTTTTATGCACATAATCCAGGTATTTTAAATTGACCAGGTTCTTCCACTTTTCTGTCCGGCCCAGGTTGTCAACGATTAAGATATCCTCGATACCCATCCGGTTTAGTTGCCAGACAAAGGCACTGCCAATAAAGCCTGCTCCGCCAGTAACTATATACATATTTGCTCCTTATGGTTGATTTTGTTTGCCTGGTTGTTTATTGGTTTAAAGCCTGAAGCGCAAGCCTAATTTCAGGAGTTGAAATGCAAATTATCTTTATTCACCTTACTTTTCCAGGTCAATTTAAGCATTTAATTTCTTGTCTGGCAGAAGATAAAAAGAATCAGATTTATTTTCTTGCGACTGAAGCAGGTCCTGATTGTGCTTTGCCAGGACTTACGAAGATAATTGTTCAAAAGCCTGAGCAAGGATTTTGCCCTCAGGCAATAGGTTACGGGCTGGCTGCTCTACCAGCCCTGAAAAAATTAAAGCAACAGGGAGTAAAGCCTGATCTGATATATTGTCATTCTACGTGGGGATTATCTTTTTTTGTTAAGGACGTTTTTCCTGATGTGCCTTTAATCAGCTATTTTGAGTGGTTTTATAGTCATTTAAATGCGGATATTTTCTTTACCAACAAATCCATTACAACAGAGCAGGCCGTTGAGATACGTTTGAATAATATTTCCATTTTGAACGATTTGCTGGTTTGTGATGCAGGCATTACCCCGACAAGATGGCAATTAATTCAATTTCCTCCGTGGTTTCGCAGTAAACTTCATCAAATCCATGACGGTATAGATACGGAATTTTTTAAACCTGGCAAAAGATGTCTTGAATTTCTTAATCTTGATATACCGCCAGATGCGCCAATAATTACTTACACCACCAGAGGCTTTGAACCATGCCGGGGATTTCCTCAATTTATAAAAGCGCTGCAATTTCTTCTTGTGGAAAATCAAAATTGTCATGTTGTCATTGCGGGGAATGATAATGTATATTATGGACCGCAGCGAAAAGACGGACGTTCCTGGAAGGAATTTATGCTTGAAAGGATACAATTGGATATGGCGCGCGTTCATTTTATAGAGCCAATGCCTTATCAGTTATATGTAAAGCTGCTGCAAAGTTCTGATGTACACCTTTATTTGACTAAACCATATGTCCTCTCGTGGTCAATCTTAGAGGCCATGTCATGTGGATGTGTGGTTGTTGCTTCTGATACGGAACCTGTACGTGAAGTTATCAAACATGGTCATAACGGTTTTTTAACAGATTTATATGATCCGGTTCAGATTGCAGATAGCCTTCAAAGAGCGCTTGAGCTTGAGGATTCAATTCGGCAAAGCATATCGGAAAATGCAAGAAAAACAATAATGAATCATTTTAGTTTACCTGTTGTTTTACCAAGACAATTAAATCTTATGCAGTCTTTTTTGAGATAATGTTTGGGGGTATAGGTGGGTACTTATCTGCTTTCGGTTATAATTCCTGTATTTAATCAATGGCAGTTGACCAGGAATTGTCTTTTGAGCCTGAAGCAATATACGCCAGGAGAAAATTTTGAAGTTATAGTTGTGGATAATGGATCAAGTGATGAGACAAATACGCATTGCCCAATAGTTGGTCAGAATCTTTTCGGGCAGCAGTTTAAATATATCAGGCTTGAGAGAAATATAAATTTTGGGCCGGCCTGTAATCTGGGCGCTAAGAAGTCTCAGGGTCATTTTTTATTTTTTTTAAATAATGATACTCTGGTGACAGAAAATTGGTTGCCGCCACTTTTAAATGCATTTGATGAAGATAAAAATTTAGGCGCTGTAGGGCCATTACTTTTGTATCCTGATAATACTGTACAACATTTAGGCATAGCGTTTACACCTTTAAAAAAGCCTTTCCATTTATATCAATATTTTCTTAAAGATCATGCTGTTGTTAGAAATAGATATTCTTTGCAAGCTATTACTGGTGCTGCTTTTTTAATTCCAAAAATTGTATTTAACAGTTGTGGTAGATTTTATGAAGATTATCAAAATGGTTATGAAGATATAGATATATGTATTCAAATTGGCAAAATAGGGAAAAAATTGGGAGTTGTTGCTAAAAGTATAGTTTATCATTTGTCAGGTCAGACACCTCGGTCAAGTGAGTTAAATAATATTGCATTATTTGCTAAACGTTGTTGGACAGAAATAAAGCCTGATATGCATATATTCTTGAATGAAGATGGTTATGATTTAGAATTAAGTTATTTGTTTAATCCAATTCCAAAGTTATCAGTAGAAAAAGAAAATTTTTATTTGAACAGTAATAGACAGCTTGATTTTGACCATGATTGGTATTGTCAGATGATAAAAAAAGAACCATTTTGGTTTAAATGTTATGTAAACCTTCTTGGATTTTATATAGGTACTAATCAGTATGGTTTGGCAGAAGATATACTTAATAAAGCAAATTATTTTTTCCCACGTGAAATATTATTACCATTATTAGAAAAAATATCTTTTAAAATAGATACAGTTAAATGGAAAACAAAAATTGCTAAAATAAAACAAACTTTAAAGGTAGAACAAGAAATGCTTGTGAAAGAGAATGTAATTAATTATTTAAAAGGGTTGATTAAAGAAGATGAGAA
>CAJXJU010000096.1 GCA_913055195.1 uncultured Desulfohalobiaceae bacterium
GAAGTAACTTTCAAACATAAAAGTGGTAATGAGAAAAAGACTCTGGTAACAGCTTTTCCTGTTAAGGATCGTAAGGGCGAGATACTGGAAGTTGTCGTTATGCTGCAAGATATAACAGAAATCAAACATAATCAGCAGATTATGGCTGAACAGGCCGAAACTTTAAAGACTGCTGCCCGTACCATTAATAAGATTACCGAGTTGATGGCATCTGCATCTGATGAATTAACTGTCCATGTTGACGAGACAGTCAGGGGTGCGGAGCTGCAAAAGCAGCGCACAGCAGAGACAGCATCAGCAATGGAACAATTGAACTCTACAGTTATGGAAGTGGCTAAAAAAGCATCCAGCGCGGCAGAAAGCACTGAAGCTGCCAGGCAAAATGCCCAGAATGGCGAAAAGGTAGTACATGAATCCATCAAAGCCATTAAGGATGTCCAGAATCTTACCAATCTGGTAAAAGGGAACATGAATCAACTGGGTCAAAAGGCCGAAAACATCGGAAAAATAATTAAAGTAATATCTGAGATAGCTGACCAGACCAACCTGCTGGCTATAAACGCTGGTATTGAGGCAGCCAGGGCAGGTGAGCATGGCCGCGGATTTGCTGTAGTTGCTGATGAGGTCAGAAAGCTGGCTGGAAAAACAATGGCTGCGACCAGGGAAATTGGTGAGGCCATAGCGTCTATTCAGGGGGATGTGACCAAAAACATAAAAGATAGTGATAGAGCTTCACAGGCAGTTGAAAAATTAACTGAACTTGCTGCCAGCTCTGGTAAGGCATTGCAGGAAATCGTTCATATAGCTGACACCAATGCGGATCAGGTACGAGTCATTGCCTCGGCAGCAGAAGAACAATCAGCTTTCAGCGAACAAATAACAACGGCTGTGGATGAAATAAACAAAATTTCAGCGAAAACCAGTAAAGGTATGCAACAGGCTGCTCAGGCCATAGCAGAACTGGCTGAACAGGCGCAGAAATTGAAAACTCTGGTGCAGGAAATGCAAAAATAGACAATGTTTTTTTCTTGATTTGATTTAAGTCAAGGCAATATTATAAAATTTTATATAAGTGTGCCTGAACCCATGAATCTTGCATCGTTTAATCGTTTTAATCGCATCTGGTGACATCCACTGACCGGGCTAAAGCCCGATCATTGCTGGTGCAAAATTTCATGTATAATTCAAACCCAATCAGCAAGGTACTAAAATGAGTATTTCCAGAAGAAAATTTCTGCACGGTCTGGCAGCAGCAGGTTTAACCACTGTTCTGCCCTCTACAGCCAGGGCAGCTTCCCAGGGCGAGGAACTGGCAACTTTACTTGATTTAAGCAAATGTATTGGTTGTGGGGCATGTGTGGAAGCGTGCAAAGAAACAAACGCTCACAAATTTCCAAGGCCCAAAAAGCCATTCCCCAGAATGTATCCCAGCCGGGTCAAAGTCTTTGACTGGTCAGACAAACAGGATGTAGATGATCGCCTGACCCCATATAACTGGCTCTATATCCAGACAGCCAATGTTACCTGGCAGGGAAAGGAATATGAAATTAATATTCCCCGACGCTGTTTACACTGCCAGAATCCCCCTTGCGCCAATCTCTGTCCCTGGGGAGCAGCCTCCAAACAGGCCAATGGTATTGTCCGTATCAATGATAAAATCTGTCTGGGTGGGGCCAAATGCAAAAACGTTTGTCCCTGGCATATTCCTGAACGACAAACAGGGGTTGGTTTGTATTTAAAACTTCTCCCCTCTTTTGCTGGTAATGGAGTAATGTATAAATGCGACCGCTGCTTTGACCGCGTGGCCAAAGGTCTTATCCCTGCCTGCATTGAAGCCTGTCCAGAAAACGTACAGACAATCGGCCCAAGGGATGAAATCGTGGCCAGAGCACATGAACTGGCAAAAAAAACAGGTGGCTATATTTATGGAGAAAAGGAAAATGGCGGAACCAATACCATCTATGTCTCGCCAGTACCTTTTGATATTCTGGATCAGGCCATTGAAAAGGGGCCGGGACGACCACATCTTTCTCCTGTGCCCAACTCCATGGCCAGAGAAGAAAACCTGGCCATGGCAGTCCTTGCTGCACCTGTGGCCGGGCTGGCCGCAGCCTTACTCACAGGAGTAAGCAAAGTATCTCAAGAAAAACAGGGAGATAAAGATGAGTAAACAATCTAAAGCCATCTGGTCCAAAAACCTATTTAACCTCCTGGTCTTTGCCCTGCTGTTTACCGGTCTGGCGCAAATGCCCATATTCAAGCGCTACTACTTAGCCGATATTCCAGGTTTTGCCTGGACATCTGATTTTTATCTCAACCATATTCTCCATTACATTCTTGCCACTATTTTGCTTTTCTGGATTTTTTTCCGCCTGGGTAAATTCCTGAGACAAGGCCAAAGGGGGATAAAAACTATCTCCCCCTTCGGATGGGCCAAAATCTTCATCTGGGCAGGCATAATCATCACTGGCATTTTACGCGTTTTAAAAAATCAACCCAATATATTTTTCAGCCCTGAAACAACCATGTTCATTGACTGGACACATCCTGGCCTTGTCATTATTCTTGGACTGGCAGCTCTTCTGGGAAAATTTTTAAGGCAAGGATATTTTAAGGGGTAAGGGATAAGGGGTAAGGGGTAAATTGAACATTGAACGTTGAACTTTAATAATGCCTGAACTACCTGAAGTAGAAACAATTGTACGCGCGCTGCGGCCTGTCCTGTGCGGTCAAATACCCATAAAAATAACCTGCTTGAAAAGCAAAATATTACGCTCAACAGAAGCCTGGACCGACTTCTTAAACCATCCGGTCACAGATATTGCGCGCAAAGGCAAGCTGATCCTGATCAAAACCCCGCCTTATGTCTGGCTCATTCATCTCAGAATGACCGGACAACTCTGGTGGCAACATAAGAATACGCCTTTACCAGCCCATACCTATCTTATTATTAATATGAAAAACACTAAATACGAATTACGTTATGCTGATGTGCGCCAGTTTGGTTACTGGCAAATCGTCCATGAAAGTAAACTATCAAACATACCTTTTTTACAAAAATTAGGGCCGGACGCTCTAAACATCACTCCATCTCTTTTAGAAAAACAATTACAAAAAAAACGTACAGCCATCAAAACCCTGCTCCTTAACCAGCAATGTCTGGCCGGGCTGGGCAACATCTATAGCGATGAAGCCCTCTGGCTGTCTGGCATCCATCCATTAACCCCGGCCAATCTTCTGCGTTCACACCAGATAAAAAAACTTGCCCGGGCAATTTGCAAATCTTTACAACGTGGCCTACTTCTTAAAGGCAGTTCCATTCGAGACTATCTTCATCCTGATGGCAGCAAAGGACTTTACCAGAAACACCGTCTGGTTTATGCGCGGGAAGGACTTGCATGTATGCGCTGTCAAACCCCCATCAGGCGCATCAAAATCCAGGGGCGAAGCAGCTGTTTTTGTCCTCAATGTCAGAAACTTCCTGAGTCTTAAACATGGCAGCATTCCTCTATTGCGGACCCTTTTCGGCCACAAATGAAGAAGGCCGTATGCTTTATGAGAATATAGAAATATCTCTTAAGGAGAGCACTCTGACAGTGCTTACAGGGCCATCAGGTTGCGGAAAGAGCACTTTACTCAGGCAGATAGTTGCTCTCAATCGAGTGCATTCGCCAGTAGCGGAATCACGCCAATTTCAACCGTACTCAAGGGACAGGCACAAGTGCCTGTCCCTGTTACGCAAGTTCATTAGCAGCAAGCCAGTTCAGACAATTAATGTCTGTTCCGCTACTGGCGAATGCACCCCTTTCAATCCAACCCGTAGTGTGCGCTATCAACTGCAAGAAAAAAAATATTCCTATAAAGAGCTTACACTCTGGCGTTCCAGAGTTACTCTTATTGCTCAGGATGCACCAGTGCTTATGGGCAGCATCAAACATAATCTTACCTTCCCCTTTGACCTGAAAATCGCAGAAAATAAAAATTTTGACCAGGCAAAGGCGATTAAACTGCTGCAACAGGTGGGGTTAGAATATGTAGATTGGGAACGCGATGCAAACACTCTTTCTGGAGGAGAAAGACACCGCCTATCCCTTGTGCGGGGACTCTTATGGGATCCGCCGGTTCTTATTTTTGATGAACCACTCTCTGGTCTGGATCAGAAAACAGGTGAACTGTGTTTTCAACTTATCCTTGAACAGGCAAGGCGACCTGGACGGGCTGTATTATGCGTGCTGCACGACCATAACCTGTCCAGGCAGGCAGATAAAATTTTATATATGAGCAATAAAACTCTCATCCTTAAAAAATAACTCATGAATAAACAGATTCAGGTAACTACACATAACCAATACACCAATACACCAATAACCAATACACCAATAACCAATACACCATGAACAAAATTATCCAGCTGACTCCTTTTGACCTTTTTTTAGCCACATCCCTTATTTTGCTGGCAGCCGCTATTTCCCTGTCTTTGAGAATTGCTCTTGAGAAACGACTTCTTAAGGCAGCTTTCAGAGCTACTATCCAGTTAGGGCTGTTAGGTCTGATCCTGGCAAAGGTCTTTGCCCTTAGTTCTCCCCTGCCTGTTCTGGCCATACTTCTGCTCATGGCCTTTTTTGCTGGCCGCGAAGCAGCAGCAAGACCTGCTCGTAAATACGCAGGCATTAAATGGGATACATGGTTGACCATGCTGATCTCCTCTTTTTTTGTCGGCACTATTGTAACCCAGATAATTATTGGCATAAAACCCTGGTATCATCCACAATATCTTATCCCTATCCTGGGCATGATTCTGGGTAATTCGCTCAATGGAATATCATTGGCCCTGGATCGTTTTCTGGAACACTTTGCCATCAGACATGCGGAGATTGAACTTTATCTGGCTTTTGGTGCCAGCAGGTCTGAAGCGCTTAACGCGCCTTTGAAAGAAGCAGTACGCACGGGCATGACTCCCATTATCAACGCCATGAGCGTGGCAGGGATTGTCTCTTTGCCCGGAATGATGACAGGTCAAATACTGGCAGGAGGAACCCCACTACAGGCAGTAGCTTATCAAATACTGATTATGTTTACTCTGGCCGGTGCCAACTCTTTTGGTTCTATCTTTATAGGTTATATAGCGGGCAAACGCCTTTTAAGCCCTGAAGGGTGGTTGAACCTGCAGGAACTAGAGGAGAACTCTAAAAGGAAACAAAAATACAAAATGAAGTGAAGGAAGAAAGAAGCGTAAGAAGTGAAAGAGGTGTAAGAGGTTAGTTTAGGGGTGGAGATAAAAAAAAGTCCTGGCGACGACCTACTTTCCCACCCTTAGGAGGGCAGTATCATCGGCGCTGGAGGGCTTAACTTCCGAGTTCGGAATGGGATCGGGTGTTTCCCCTCCGCCATGGTCACCAGGACTAAAATTTATAGTTAATAGGGGTAAGAGTTTTTTAAAGGGTTAAGACTCACGGACTATTAGTACCGGTCAGCTAAATGCATCACTGCACTTACACTTCCGGCCTATCTACCTGGTCGTCTTCCAGGGTCCTTCAGCCAAGCACCTGATTTAGGTGCTCAGAGGGAGACCTTATCTTGAGGCAGGCTTCCCGCTTAGATGCCTTCAGCGGTTATCCCTTCCGATCATAGCTACCCTGCTGTGCCGCTGGCGCGACAACAGGTCCACTAGAGGATCGTCCACCCCGGTCCTCTCGTACTAGGGGCAGGCCCTCTCAAGTCTCCTACGCCCACAGCAGATAGGGACCAAACTGTCTCACGACGTTTTAAACCCAGCTCGCGTACCACTTTA
>CAJXJU010000097.1 GCA_913055195.1 uncultured Desulfohalobiaceae bacterium
GAAATCCGAAATTCGAATATCGAAATCCGAAACAAATTCGAATCTCAACTTTCGGAACTCCGAAAGTTGAGTTGTGTAATTTAAAAAATAAGGAGGTTATATGTGTTTAGCTGTCCCCATGGAAATTAAGTCCATAAAGGATAATATTGCCGAAGTTGAGGTCGGTGGGGTAAGGAATCAGGTCCGTCTGGATATTATTGATGAACAACCAGAAGTAGGCGATTTTGTCATTGTCCATGCTGGATTTGCTTTGCGAAGGCTGGATCGTGAAGAAGGTCTTGAAACCCTGAAACTTTTTGAAGAGAGCTTAAATGTTGAACTTACTTAATAAATTTAAAGACCCTGAATTATGTCGTAATATTTTGCGGCAGATCGAAGCTGAGGTTAATGGCCAGTTCAAATTTATGGAGGTATGCGGTACACATACGGTAGCTATTTTTCAGAGTGGTTTACGCTCGCTTTTGCCTGAAAACATTATTCATCTTTCAGGCCCTGGTTGTCCTGTGTGTGTTACCCATGAAAGTGAAGTTGCCGCATACCTGGAACTGGCTGAAAAGGACGTTATTATTACAACCTTTGGGGATTTAATGCGTGTGCCCGGACCAGATAGGAAAAATTTAAAAAATGCCCAGGCAGAAGGCGCGCGTGTTAAGGTGGTTTACTCTGCGTTTGATGCTTTAAAGGTGGCTATGGAAAATCCACAGGATAAGGTGGTGTTTCTGGGGATTGGATTTGAAACCACTGCTCCCACGGTTGCTGCAACTTTAAAGATAGCAAAGGAACAAAAGATAAACAATTTTTATGTTCTCTCCTTTCATAAATTGGTTCCTCCAGCCCTTAAAGTATTACTTGAAGATCAGGATACTGAGATTGATGGTTTTCTTTTGCCAGGCCATGTTTCAACAATTATTGGTTTGAAACCCTATCTGTTTTTAGCCAGTGAATATCAGATGCCCGCAGTAATTTCAGGTTTTGAGCCTCTGGATATTCTGCAAGCAATTTTATTAATGATCAGGCAAAAAAATAGTGGTCAGCCAGAAGTTGTGAATAATTATAAAAGGGCTGTGGCAGATAATGGTAATCCCAGGGCCAGGCAGGTTATGGATGAAGTTTTTGAGATCACTGATGCTTCCTGGCGTGGGATTGGAACTATTCCTCAAAGTGGATTGGGACTAAATGAGGATTATGAGCAACTGGATGGGTTTAAGGCACTGGATATAACTTTGCGTGACGTTCCTCCCATTCCTGGATGCAGGTGTGGTGATGTATTAAAAGGAAAAATCAGGCCTGATGAATGTCCTTTATTTAAAAAGGCATGTACGCCAGCTTCTCCTGTGGGGCCATGTATGGTTTCTACAGAAGGTTCATGCGCGGCTTATTTTAAGTATATGGTTTGATGAAGGATGAAGGAGGAAAGGGGAAGGATGAAGGATGAAGGATGAAGGAGGAAAAGGGAAGGATGAAGGATGAAGGATGAAGGAGGAAAGGGGAAGGATGAAGAAAATTTTATTGGATTATGGTAGTGGGGGCAAAGCTTCACAAAGGTTAATCAGTGAGCTTTTTTTAAAATATCTGGGTAATGAAAGATTAAACCGTCTTGATGATGCTGCTTTTTTATCCGGTATGAATGGCCCTCTGGCCATGAGTACGGATAGCTATACAGTTGATCCTTTGTTTTTTCCAGGCGGAGATATTGGTTCTTTAGCCGTGCATGGTACAGTCAATGATGTGGCCATGCTTGGAGCCAGGCCCATGTTTTTGAGTTGTGCATTTATTATAGAAGAGGGCCTGGAAATGGATTTACTGGAAAAAATAGTGGCCTCTATGGGTGAAGCAGCTAAAAAAAGCAGTGTTGAAATTGTTACTGGTGACACAAAAGTAGTGCCGAAGGGCGCGGTGGATAAAATTTTTATCAACACTACAGGAATCGGTCAGATTGTGGCAAATCCTGCTCCCAGCGGGCACAGGGCCAGACCTGGTGATGTAATTATAGTTAGCGGCACCATGGGCGATCATGGATTGACTATTTTGTCCCACAGGCAGGGCATTGCCTTTGATAGTAATGTGCAAAGCGATTCAGCGCCATTAAATCATTTGATTTTAAAACTGGTGCAAGAGATTCCAGAAATTCATGTCCTGCGCGATCCAACGCGTGGAGGACTGGCTACCACTTTAAATGAGATTGCCCAGCAATCACAGGTGGAATGTTTTATATTTGAAGATAAGATTCCCATTCGTGAGGAAGTAAAAGGCGGTTGTTCTTTTCTGGGGCTTGATCCATTGTATCTGGCCAATGAAGGTAAACTAATTTGTATTTTACCTGAAAATCAGGCAGAAAAGGCACTTAAAATTATGCGTAGCGATCCTCTGGCAAAAGAGTGTGCTCTTATCGGTCAGGTAAAAGCCGAGCGCCCGGGTAAGGTAGTTTTACAAACCCCCCTGGGAGGGCATCGTCTTTTAGATATGCTGGAAGGTGAACAATTGCCAAGGATTTGTTAGGTGAAGGATGAAGTAGGAAGGATGAAGGATGAAATAGCGCGGGTAGTAATTGGTGGGGAAAAGCTTATGAATACCAAATTAACTTTGCGTCTTGATGAAGATTTAATTAAAAAGGTTAAAACTTATGCAGCAAAAAGAGGAATATCTCTCTCTGAGTTAGTAGCTAATTATTTTGCTATGCTTTTGGTAGAGAGAGATAAAGAAGATGAGTTACCACCTAAGCTGGCTTCATTAAAAGGAATTTTGAAAAATAAGAATATTCATGAAAATGATTATAAAAAATATGTTGAACGAAAATATTTATGAGAATCGTTGATGAAATAGCGCGGGTAGCGCAAACATTGCCTTATCTTAAATTGGTGATTTTGTTTGGTTCAGCAGCTAAAGGCCGTTTAACCCCACATAGTGATGTTGATATTGCTGTTGCTGCTGATTTTGTGTTGTCTTTTGAGGAAAAAACAGATTTAATGATCCGTTTTAGCGAGGCATTGCATCGAGAAGTTGATTTGATTGATCTGAATGCTGTTTCAGGACCGATTTTACAGGAGGTTTTTGGCAGTGGTCAAATTATTGTCAAAAAGTCAACATCATTATTGGTGAATTTATTAAAAAAAATGTGGTATCATCAAGCAGATATGATGCCTTATATCAATATGATAGTAAAAGAACAGTTAAAGAGATTTGTCAATGGATGATCTTGTTATCTATCAAAAATTAACTTCTCTTAAACGTTGTGTTGATCGCATTCGTGATAAAATTCCTGAAGAAAGTAAAGAACTGCAATATAATTACGATCTTCAGGATATAATTTCTGTTAATTTACAGCGCGCTGTCCAGCTTTGTGTTGATATTAGTGCTCGTATTATTGCCAGACTTGATCTTAATCCTCCTTTAACAATGGCAGAGACTTTTGAATGTTTGAAGGAATCTGGAGTATTATCTCCACATACTTGTATGAGAATGAAAAAAAGTGTAGGATTTAGAAATATTGCAGTACATGAATATCATGCTATAAATTGGGATATTGTGTATTCAATTTCTACACATGATTTAAAAGATTTTCAGGCATTTGCTGCTGAAATCGTTGCCTGGTTAGAAAATGATTAAAGTATTAAATAAGGAGTCATTATGCTCTGGTCAAAGTACTACATACCAACTTTAAAAGAAGATCCGGCAGAGGCAGAGATAGTTAGTCATAAGTTACTCTTGCGGGCAGGTATGATCCGCAAATTAACTTCCGGGATCTATATCTATCTTCCTCTGGGCTGGAAGGCACTGCAAAAAATTTCAGACATAATCCGCCAGGAAATGAACCGGTTTGGGGCCATTGAAATTCGTATGCCTGCGGTGCAACCGGGTGATTTGTGGAAAGAGTCAGGACGGTGGGATGTTTATGGCAGGGAGCTGCTTCGCTTTCAAGACCGGCATGGCCGGGACTATTGTCTTGGCCCAACGCACGAGGAAGTGATCACTGATTTAGTCAGGGGAGAAATCAAGTCTTACCGACAATTGCCCATAAATTTATATCAGATTCAAACAAAGTTTCGTGATGAAATCAGGCCCAGGTTTGGTCTTATGCGTGGCCGCGAGTTCATTATGAAAGACGCTTACTCCTTTGACCGGGATGATCAGGGAGCTACTAAAAGTTATGAGGATATGTATGCTGCTTATGTGAGCATCTTTGAGAAATTGGGCCTTAAGTTTAGGGCAGTAGAAGCTGATTCCGGTCCTATAGGAGGTAGTTTTTCCCATGAGTTTATGGTGCTGGCTGAAACTGGAGAAGATACCATTGCAGTGTGTACTGAATGTGATTTTGCTGCGAATCTGGAAAAGGCAGAAGTAAAATATGCAGATACACCAGATAGCCCTGCTGATTGTCCTGAACTGGAAAAGGTTTTTACCCCTGATAAACATAGTGTGGAAGAAGTGGCTAAATTTTTAAAAGTGCCAGAGGAAAAAATTGTCAAGACCCTTCTTTATGATGCAGATGGTCAGGCTGTAGCTGTGCTTGTGCGTGGGGATAGAGAATTAAATGAAGTAAAATTGAAAAATTTACTTGATGTTATAGATTTGAGGCTTGCCAGTGCTGAACAGGTGCAGCAGTGGTCAGGTGCACCTGTGGGATTTGCCGGGCCTGTTGGTCTTAATGTGGATGTTATTTATGCGGATCAGGAATTAATGTTTGATAATGATTTTGTAATTGGGGCCAATGAAAAGGACACTCATTATTTGCATTTTGATCCGCGCCGCGATGCTAAGATTAAGGGATATTATGATTTGCGTCAGATTACAGAGTCTGATCCCTGTCCCAGGTGTGGTGCAAAAATTGAACTTACTAAAGGTATTGAAGTAGGTCATATTTTCAAGCTGGGAACAAAATACAGTGAGGCTTTGCGCGCTACATTTCTTGATGAAAATGGCAAAGAAAGGCCTATGATTATGGGTTGCTATGGTATTGGTGTCAGCCGCGTCCTGGCTGCATGTATTGAACAAAACCATGATGAAAATGGTATAATTTTTCCGCCGCCCATTGCTCCTTTTGATGCTCATTTGCTGGCACTGAATCCAAAAGATGAACTGGTTAAAGACAAAGCCAGCGAGATATATGACGCTCTGACAGCGCAAGGAATTGATTGCCTTTTTGATGACCGTTTAGAGCGGCCCGGGGTGAAGTTTAAAGACGCTGATCTCATTGGCCTGCCTTTACAAATAATTGTTGGTGCCAGAGCACTGCAAAGAGGGGTAATAGAAATTAAAATCAGACATTCGGGTGAAAAGATTGAACTGGGTCTGGATGAAATTGTGTCGGGATTTCAGGAAGTGCAGAAAAAAGTGTTTGAGTTTTATCGTTTATAAACGAATCTATCAGGAGCGTCCGCTAGTAGCGGACGCTCCCAATTTATCCCCTTTTCACCTTCACCAGTTTGCCATCACTGACAATGGCAAGTTTTAAAATATCGTTATAGCCTTGTGCCTGCAATTCTCTGGCATAAGCTCTGTCTTCTATCTGTTTCAAGGCTTCCTGGATGGATTTGTCAAAATCCCTGTGTCTGGTTTTATTGACGCTTTTGAGTTCCATGATAATGGCCTGTTTGTTTTTATCTCTGGGTTTTACCATAACGTCATATCTGCCATAACCGCTTTCACGGTTGGTTTTGACACTATATTCATTGCCCAGGCCAACTAACATGCCAGCAATAAAGCCCAGATAAACTGCTTCTGGTTC
>CAJXJU010000098.1 GCA_913055195.1 uncultured Desulfohalobiaceae bacterium
TTTCGATATTCGGATTTCGAATTTCTCAATTTTCGGAACTCCGAAAGTTGAGTTATTTAATCCTGTTTTCCGCCCCTTTTACCAGGCGCTGGATATTTTCCCTATGCTTCCAGAAGATAAAAACCATGACAACAAGGCTTAAAGGCAGTATTTTGAATTGACCCGTGACAACAAGCACAACAGGCAAAAAAGAGACCAGGGCTATTGATCCCAGAGAGACATAGCCCGTCAAAAAAATTATAGCTATACACACAGGCAAAGCCAGAAGGATTGCTTTCGGAACCAGGGCCAGGAAAACGCCAATAGTGGTAGCTACGCCTTTACCGCCTTTTCCATAAAGAAAAACAGAGTACATATGGCCAAGCACTGCTGCCAGAGCTGTTAATGAAAGAAAAAATGTAGAATGGCTAAAGCTCATGGCCGTAAGCACTGGAAGATAACCTTTGAGTATATCCAGCACCAAAACCAGGAGACCGTATTTTAGTCCGCAGGTCCTGGCCACATTGGTGGCCCCGGTATTTTTGCTCCCTAGTTTTCGCGGGTCAATACGACAGAACACTTGCGCAACTAAAAGACCAAATGGCATTGCCCCAATGAGATAGGTCAAGGCTAACCAGAATATGCTAACCATTTTGTTCTCCTTTTTTTCTAGAATAAGAGAAAATTAATCTGTTTTTAAAAAAATGTAAATTTCAAAAAATCTAACTCAACTTTCTGAGTTGTTAATAAATTTCGTATTACAGTCATTTAGTTGATTTTATTGACTTTTTTTGCTTGAAGGATCCTTTCCCTTTGTGTATAATGCAGTATCTTTAAAAAACAACACAACAAAGGAGAAAGGACCCAAATGCTAAATCTCACATCTTTTTACTGTAGTCAAGGTATTAATTTATATCTCTCGTCTGTTGACAATTTTTTCAGGAAATTTAACGTGAAAACTAGTCTTAATCGTTCCAACATCCGTAAACTTAAAGGTGTTCATCCCATCGTTATTTTGACCTATATCCTTGCTCTTCCTTTTATTGGAAAAAATTTTTATCAAGGTATCGCTAATAATCACCTCCTTCCCTTTAAAAAAGATGTCGCATACTCTTTCCTACGGTCTGAAAAATTTAATTGGCGAAAATTTCTTATTCTACTTTCCGTAAAAATTATCTCTTTTATTGATTCTTTGACTAATAAATCACGTTATAAAGTCCTTATCCTTGATGATTCTACTATCGAAAAACCTCGATCTAAAGTCGTTGAACTCCTCGCTCGTGTCTTTGATCATGCTAACAATAGATACTTAAAAGGTTTCAGATTTCTGAATCTCAGCTGGTCAGATGGCTTCTCCTTTATACCTATCGATTTTTGCCTCCTTTCTTCTCAAAAAAAACATAATCGTTATGAAAATATCACAAAAACTTTAGATAAAAGAACTTGCGGATACAAACGTAGAAAAGAAGCATTATCTAAAATCACCGACCTTATAGTGCCTCTCGTCTCTCGTGCTTTGAATGCTGGTATCAAAGCTGATTATCTACTTATGGACAGCTGGTTTGGACTCCCCTCTATTATCTCTCAACTCCATCAGCATATCAATGTTATTTGTATGCTTAAAAAAACTTCTAAAGTCTTATATCTATTTAATGGTTCATTATTAACTTTAACAGAAATCTACTCTAAACTTAAAAAACGTCGAGGAAAAGCTCATATTCTTACCAGCACTCAAGTAACTTTAAAAAACAACCTCCCTGCTAAAATCGTCTTCGTCAGAAACAAAAAAAATTCAGACTGGCTGGCTATCCTGTCCACTGACATTCATCTCGAAGATAGTGAAATAGTCAGACTCTACGGAAGGCGCTGGGATATAGAGGTCTTTTTTAAAATGGCTAAACAATTCCTATGTCTGGAAAATGGTACCCAGGCCAGAGACTTTGATAGTCTTATAGCCCATACTTCAATTGTCTTACTCCGGTATCAATTTCTCATTGTTGAATATCGTCGCCAAAATGACCAACGTTCCTTCGGTGCCTTGTTTAGAGCCTGCTGTGACGAGATGAAAGACCTGACTTTTTATGAAGCCTTACAGCGTATATTAGAAATAGTTGGCAACTGTTTAAAATTAGCAGGTGAATATGCCGAAGAAATATATAACCAAATTGTTCCTCATATATTAAATACGGCTATGGAAGTTTTCAGTATTAATCAAAAAATTTTGCTAAATAATTCAGGTACTTAACTAATTGAAAAGGCTTTTTATAGGATTTTGTCAAATAATCCAAATAGTTAGCTCATTGAAACGCTATTTTTTTACTCAGAAAGTTGAGTCAAGATATAAAAAAATGGCTTGGATGCAGCGACCAGCATGGAGAGATCGTCTGGGCGCGCTCAGGGCTGTTTGTTAAAGTCATTGATGTTTGCTCAAAAAAATTCGCTAAAAAATGCTCTGACAAATCTTTTGATGAGCTTAGAGCACTGGCCTGTCAGGAACTGCCTGAAATTTTCATTCGCCTGAAACAGGGCAATCAAAAATATAATTTTTCTTCCATAAAACAATTTTATGAATATCTCCATATCTCTCTTGACGGATGTCTGCAAAATATATGTTTTACTCAACAAAAAGAAATAAGCCTGGATGAAATAACCAATTTATCAGCCAGTGAAACAGAACTAACAAAGCTCAGTATGCACGAAATTGAAAAGAAAGCTGCCAGACTCGTTCAGAAATTTTTAGAATGGCTGGACAGGCCACAAAAAAAGTCATATAAAGAATATGTTGAGCTGTTTTTTAATATTGACATTAATCCAATTAACACTGCAATTGTCGCATTTATAGAATGCAATGAATTTTCAGAAATGTTCTGGGATTATTTCTACAACAAACATCAAATGAAGAGAACTACTTATGATGTCAAAAATAAAAGACTCAGAAATCAATGGCAAAACTTTTTAAAAACACATGACGGAAGATTATTATATTCTCAATTAAAAGACTTTGAACCGCGCTACTAACCTATGCAACACAATACCTCAGCCTTATACTCAGGCAATCGTCATCTTGACCTGCCTGACATTTATTATCCCAGAATTTTTCCGCTGCTTTACCACGAATTACTGCCAGATATAAAAATCATGATCAAATATGGCGGCGCCATAATATTGCCTTACAGGGCAAATATGGAAAGGGCAGGAATAAATTTTTTATATTATCTTCTGGGCAAAATGCTCAAAATAGGCATAGGGTGTCAGATGGATATCTTTGCCCGCAATGTGGTTTTAAATTTACCTGGCCCGGCAAGGACATTCTGGTTTATTCACAATGCCCCGGCCTATAACAATCTCATTTTTCTTCTTTCAAGCTGGCTCAAGCCAGGGCGTATAACAATTTTGACCTGCCCTTTTCCTTTTAATCATGCTTATCATCTTCCTTTTCCCTATCAAGTGCATCAGGTATTTGTTGAAATTAATCAAAATAAAGAGAAAAAATGGCACGCAAAAGTTGAACAACTTATCCATAAACACCTGGAAGAAATTTCAAAAGACCATGACCTCAAAAATCTGGTGCAACTGGTTGCTGTTTTTGAGAAATGGTCAGTGCCTGTTCCTGTTATCGTGCCTGAAATCCATTTTGGCTGGCCCGAGACAAAACTTCATTCCCTGCTCAGAAAGGCTGAAAAAAAACGAATTTTTTATCTGTTGACCAGCCCTGACAATAAGTCAGGCCATATATTGACCAGAGGGCCACTCTGGGCTGAAAAATACCTGCAAGATACCAGGGATAATTTTCGCGTGGCCTGTAATGTCTTGTCCGGCCTGGACTTTAACAACCCCATCCTGCGCAAATTTTTCTTAAACATTGTTCAGGCCTGGGTTGCACACTCTGGCTCAAGGGAGAAAATATATAAAAAAGACATCAGGCAAGTACTCGCTTCAATAGTAACCACACACCAGGACATAATCGTTCAAACAACTTTTTCAGAACTTCTTATCTGGATACAATTATGCTCTGCCTTTGGCCTATATGACCTGGGGTTTGCCATTCTGGATGCTGCATTGCGAACACAATACCATCCCCATCTGGTTCATCAAAAAGCTCATCTCTTGCTTAAACGCTCACAGGAAGAATTTGCCATCAATACAATCAAGGCTACCCGGCAGGCTTTACAAAAAGCACGCCTTGAATTTCCTGATAATGTTCATATCCTGCACAGCACTGGCATGTTTGAAAAATTAACTGGTAACTGGAAAAATGCGCTCCAATATTATGATCAGGCACTGGCAATCCAGCCTGATAACCATTACATATTAATGAGTAAAATAGATTTATTACTGGATCAGGGGCAATTTGGCAAAGCAGAAGCACTTGTTAATCAGGCACTGCAAGCAGGTACAACATCCCCTCACCTTCTTCATATTCGGGGACGAATCTATTTTTATAAAGGACAATGGGAAAATGCAGAAAAAACATGGTTAGATGTGTATAATAACACCGGCAATGTTTATGCAATACAAAGCCTGGCCCACATGCAGAGAATGCGCTCCAGGTGGCAGAAATCAATGCGATATATTGTTCAGGCAATAAAGATGGATTCTGAAAATATACCTGTTCTTCTTGAATGTTGTAAATTACTGGAAGATTTTTATGATTATGCCTCATCCCTTCCAGATACCAATCAGATTGACATTATAAAAACAATAAAAAATCAATATGAACAATTACAAAAAAATTTACAATTACAGAACCTGGAAAGTCTGCATACTATATTAGAATCTGCATTTGCAATCTGTCAGTTGGCTGCAACAATTCATCCCGAACATTTCTATGTGCAGATTCAAATGATCATTTTAGAAATAAAAAGAGCAAACTTTAAACAGGCTGAAATAGAGTTAAAACGGGCGGAAAAAAATCGGCCTCAAAGCCCATATCTTTATTTTGCATGGGGAAAATTATTTTTTGAACAAAAACAGTTCACAAAGGCCAGACATTATTTTCAACTGGTTCGTCAATTACATAAAAGAAATATCAGGATTTATCTCCGTCTGGCAGAAGTAATGTTCTGTCTGAATGAAGAAAGAGAGGCAAATCTTGCCATCCAGATATTTTGCAATAAATTACAGGAAAACCGCGAAAATATCAGCGTTGCAGAATATATAACTTTGTTGCTGGATTACAAGCTGGTTGTATCTCGATATAGATGTCACGCACCAATAAATATAAGTGATGTATATAAGGCAATCAAACAACTGGACAAAAACCATCCAGCGGTTCTATAAGATGTCTGCAAAAACAAAATTTTTTTACATCATATCCTATGATATTACTGATGACAGAATAAGAAATAAGGTGGCGGATATCTTAAAAGGATATGGCGTAAGGGTACAAAAATCAGTTTTTGAATGCCCTGATTTATCAAAACATGACTTACAAAAAATACAGGCAAAGATAGAAAAATTAATAGACAAAGACTATGATAATGTCCGTTTCTACCGCCAATGTAAGTCATGTCTGCGATACATTGAAAATATTGGCGCTGATAACGTTTCTCATAAACAATACAACTTTAAAATCATATAAATAATTACCATTTTCCAACATAAGGCCTGAATTTCCCCTTTCCTTCAATATGTTGCCGCAATTCCATAGCCTGGTTTTGTATAATCTCCTCTAATTTATATTCTTTTTGACGAAAACGCTCAATTGTTCCAAAACGTATATTAATTTTTTCTATTAACCTA
>CAJXJU010000099.1 GCA_913055195.1 uncultured Desulfohalobiaceae bacterium
AGTCCCTTTTTGCAGGCAATGTTGAATGTTGAATGCTGAATGTTGAATTATTATAACAACATGTTATAAATTGACATTTTTGTCAAAAAGGTCAGATTTGAGTTTTTGCAGTTATCTCATTCAACATTAAACATTTAAAATTCTACATATACCATGCCCATGCCTTTTGTCGTGCCATAACCAATGCCAGCATAAAAAGCATAATCTGCCAGCAAACATCCAAGTCTGGCTATATGTTTTGCATCTTCAGAATTATCTTTGAGAGAAAGAGTGAACAGACCCTTAAACCCCAACTGTTTGTGATTGCCAAAGTCTAAAATTCTGCTTTGCAGGTTAAAGTGCGAAATTATCCAGGTATCATGCCAGTCTGAGGCAGTGACTTCAGGCAGCATGTTTCCTGATGTTTGAAAAAAATTCCAGCGCCAGGTAAGAGAATCAAAAATTCTTTTTATATCCGGCAAAACCATGTTTATGTTGCCGGCCTTAAAGGCAGTTGGCGAATGAAAGTTAAATTTTATTTTTTTACTTTGTCTGGAATTATTTTTTAACCATTTGTGATATAAAAAATCGTAATTTGTTTTTCCTGTTAATTTATGTGTCTTTGTGCTCAGGCCGGTTATTTTGAATTTAATGTTCTGGATGCGTAAAATAGATGAAGATGTAAGTGCTGCCTGAACTATATTGATGGCTTCCTCAGTTAAGCAGGTAATGCGAAAAGAGTATTCGCTGTTTTTGTTGATCAGGATTTTGCGGTTCTGGCAAAGATGAGAAGGGAAAATGATACCCGACAGGGTAAATGGGCGGTAAGGATCGTTATTATGCCATTTGTCTGCAATATCAGGATGAGAAGCACGGATAAGAGAGAA
Source organism: uncultured Desulfohalobiaceae bacterium (assembly GCA_913055195.1). Classification (GTDB taxonomy): domain Bacteria; phylum Desulfobacterota; class Desulfovibrionia; order Desulfovibrionales; family Desulfonatronovibrionaceae; genus Desulfovulcanus. The sequence continues at coordinate 867 of CAJXJU010000099.1, forward strand.
AAAAGCACCATGCACCAGATGACCATTGGTAACTGGTAGAGTTCCCTCTTCAATGGGAGATAGAATGACTAATAGGGCGTTTAAATCGTTTAACATTATATTTTATATTATGTTGGCTACTTCTCTGGCAATTGCCTCCAGAACCTGTGTGGAACATTCGTCCCATTTTAAATTTTCTTTTTTCGCAGACACAGTAAAGTTGTTATCCATCTTTACAGGTTTGTTTTCCCCCTGTGGCCCCTGTTTTTTTATTGTCAGACTGAGATGACAGTTCATGTCCAGCTCACCGATTTTGACCATTGAGCTTGCCAGGTCAGAGATGGCTCCGGCTGTTACGCCAACAAGGCCTCCCACCACAGCTTCAACAGGGCCTTTTTGAGCGCCAGCAAGAAAACCTGCTGTTCCACCAACCAGAGCGCCTCCTATTTCTTCGCCATTTCCCATGACCTCGCGCGCTGATTTATTGCCAGAGCTACCACGAACATAAAGAAAAATATTATATTTTGCAGCTTCCAGTGGCACAATCTGGAATCCACGGGCAATAAGGTTTTCTTCTATGAGGGCCTTAAGACGGTCAGCAATGCCAAAAGGGGTGGCGTCTCTTATTTCGACATATACCCCGTCACCTGGCCTGCCATGAGCAATTAAGGGGTAGGGATTATCAACTGAAATTTTTAGCTCTTTATATTCTATTTTGGCCCGCATTGCAGTATTGATCCCGCAGGCCTGGAGAAAAAGGCAGAAGATCAACAAAGAAAACAGGGAAAGTTTTTTGTGTTTTCTAACCATTTTAATCCTCTTTTGTTTTAACATTCAGCGGTTTTGATTATCACAAAAGTTTACGGATTCAGGTTCTTCTCATTTTAAAAGTCATCGCTACTTGCCAGTTCAGACCAGAACATGCTGATTGCTTTATTATTAAGTTGCTGAAAACAATCAATTAATTTTTGTAGTGTAACAAATGGCCCTTCTCCTCTGGGATGGCTGAATTCTCTCTTGCCAGTTAAAGGGTATTGTTTATCAAAAATAATTATATCATGTAATACATCAAAAACAATAAATCTGTCAATAAATTTCATTTCAAATGCCTTGTCACGTTTTGCAAAGGCACCATAGATAGGAATAAGCGCTTTGGCCATATTGCGTCCAATTTTATTGTCAAAGGTGATTTTCATGTTGCCACACCAGGCAACAATTAAATAACGTGCATTTTGTTGTCTGGCTTCCTTCAGTAATGGCTTGAGGTTATATTCTTCAAGATTAAGGACAGGACTGCTAGTCACCAGGCAATGAAAACCAATTTTTTTAATGGAATCAGCAAGCTGGCGTTTAAAAATTATACCCCAACCAAAATTGATTATTTTTACTCCCAGCGCGTTTTTGACAACAGTGCCTATTTGTTCTGAATCCTTATCATAAAATTTTTCTCCTATGCTTCTGAGCATTATGGTGGAATTGTTTGTGTCAATTTGAGGAATAGTACCATTATAAGCATAATCAACCTGTATTCTTCTGGTGGCACAACCACAGACAAGAAAAATGAGCAGTAAGAAGAAAATAACGGATTTGTAATTTTTCCCTGGCATTTTTTTCTCCTTATATTTTTTATAAATTATGAATCAGGCGATTTCCTTGCCTTCGACCAGATAAATCCAGCCTTTGATGATCCGGTAGATATACCAGATACCCGCAATAATGCCTACTATCATGCCTATTCCATAAAAGAATGTAATAGCTGTCAGGATAAATGCTACCACAGACCACCAGAAGGTTTTGATTAACCAGTTAAGGTGGCTGAAATAAATAGTTCCTCTGGCATCCTTGCGTTTAAGATAAGCGAGAATAAGGCCAAACAGACTGGTCAGACCTGTTAAAAGAGAGACAGCAAAGAGAATATAAGCTGCCCACGTGAATTTTTTGATAATTTCCTGGTCTGGTGTTTGAGAACCTCCCTGCGTTGCTTCCATAAATTTTCCCTCCTTGAATGGTTTTATAATTTTTGCCTCTATCTAAATAACAATCACAGGAGGGAAAATCTTACACTTTTTTTACACAGTTCGTTTATTTTTCAAAAATTTTTCCACCAACCCGGCAATAAGTTCAGACTGATCCAGGATGGGCAAAGGGATTTGCAGCAATTCTGATTTTGTGGATGATTGGGCTATATTGACACAATGAGTGGCCCTTATGCCTCCTCGCACAAGCACAGGAACGGCAAAGCGGCCAAAGTTGGTTCTGGCTTCAGCCATGATTTCATTGCGTACCTTTTGAAAATACCCTTTTTCCACGCCCAGCTTGCAGGATATGCCAAGATATTGATGTTCCCAGACAAGTGCCACGTCAATTTCTGTTCTGAAGCTTTCTGATTTTTTCTTTTTTGGCCAGTCCCATTTTATGCCTACTGCCAGATCAGTTATTTTATCCCTGCCTGCCCGTAAAAAGGCAGCAGCAACAATAGGCTCCAGCCAGTGGCCTGTGTCAGGCTTTGACTTAAGAGTGCCGGTCAGTGGCTGATGGCCTTTTAGGTGTACTAAAAATTTCAGCTTTTCGCGTTCAGAGTCGACATTTGTACATTTAAGAGTGCCATTTTTGGCACACAACACAAGATTTTTTTGCCAGCCCCGCCTGGGAAAATATTGTCCTTCCGCGGTATAACTGGCTATAAATTTTGTCATAGCAGTTAAAAAATTCATCTGTCTGTCTATATCGTCTTTAGTAAATTCAACACCCTGAAGAGCGCCGCCACTTACATAACCCTGAACTATGAGAGGCGCGGAGCTATAAGGTATTTTTTCATTATCATTATATAAATTTAATGATACTAGTTGATCAGTTCTTAATGAATAAAGTTTTGGCCCTGCTAAAGTGCCTAATGTAAAACTCTGCCCTTTTGTTCCTGGCGTTACATTGACGATCCATTGTTTTTTTTGGAGTAACTTTTCAAGTTGTTCCTGATTTATAATCTGACCCCACAAAGTACATGGCCAGAATGTGACTTTGCGAACAGGAATATGGCCATTTTCTATCATTTTTTTGATTCTGGCAGCCAGGTAAAGAATTGTTTCAGTCTTTGTATCTATCAGCAAAATAAGTTCTTCTGGCTTGTGAGTGAAAATAGTGGTGAGTGTTGCTGCTGGATCACTGCCCAGAACAGTCAGTAAGCCCTGACCAGACCAGTATCTGGTTTTGAGTTGCTGGATTTGGGAGAGCTGGCTGACCTTTTTTCTGGCTCCTTGTACCTCATAAACAAGAGGCTCCATGTTGTTCAAGATTAATTTCTGTTCCTTGAGGCGAGGAGTAAAATTTGATGCGTTTTGAGACAGGCTTTTTTCCCAATCAGCAATGCATTGATTCAGGCTGGCATTTTTTTGTTTAAGAAATTTTGTTTTGATGCCATATAAATTGAGACGTTGGGAGGTTGGTGAGTCATTTGTAACGGCTGTTATGTCCAATGGGATGGTGTTTAATAACCTGGATGCCTTACGGAGAGCCTCCAGATTGCGTGCCTTAAAGAGGATTTCTTTTCTTTCTTCATCTGGATTTAAAGTTACTGTTACAAGGCCATAGAGAAGGCCATATTGTTCCTTGCATTGCTTAATTGGAAAGGAATAATCTTTATAATATAGAACAATATCATTTTCGATCCGAACATTATCTGATATTTTTTTATTAGTCTTAACGTTATATAGTTGTAACAGATGTTTAAGACCGATATTACATTTTTTTATTTTTTTGTCTTCGTTAATTAAATAAAGATGATTGTGATCACCATAACAGATATGGATGTTATCGTTTTTTTTGATCCCTGCTCCCATTCTGGCAATGGCAAAATTCAGCCCGGGCGTAATATCCAGGAAGATAATATCTTCAGGAGTGAAACTGTTAAAGATGTCATTAAATCGATCAGGCAGGTGAGGTGAATAGATATTTGTTTCTTCAATGTGGACTTTTATGTTTGAATCAAGAGAATGAAAAAAAGATTTTAACTTTGATGCCCTGTGGGATGTCCTGTTGCTGGGAAGAAGATAAATTCTATCCAGGTGATATTCGCAATGAATTGTTTTGGCTGCCACAGCTATTTCAGATGGCGAGTTGCCAACCAGAGAAATATAGATATTCATAAGTTCTCCGTTATTGTTGCCGCATAACCTATTGGATTTTATTGATCTGTTCCTTAAACTCCTGCAAGGAATTAACCTTGATAGCCAGTCTGTGCAATGCCTTTAAAATATCTTTGTCAATAATAGCTTTAATTTTACCAGATATGTCCGGGTCAGGAAGGCCAAACCGTTCCATCAGGGTGTCCATTAGCATTTCTTGCGCAAGAATCATACCCTCCATACGTCCTTTTTCTATCCATTTTTGCATAAGTGTTGGCATGATTTCCTCCATGTCTATTTGCTGAATTGCTTTTTGAATATCTTGTTCTGTTATTTTGTCAGTTGTGCTGGCAATATAAGTCAGGAGTGTTTCTATGTATTCCAGTGCTGTGTTGCTTTTAGTCAGACCTTTAAACAAAGAAAAGATTTTGTTCAGATGTTTTGCAGGCTCATGGCCTGTGATATATTTCAGGGCCATTAAGGTTGCCTGAAGAATAACAGTGCCTTTGATTTCCTGGTCACTTCTGGCTGAAAAGTCATAAACAGTGTATTGAAAATCAGGAATAAAAGGTTTGAGTGCTGGATCAGGAAGATGAAAAAGGGATATAAAATCAGTGCGTACATGCCATTTGTGTTTACCATTATAAATAACCAGAGGAATAATGATTGGCAAGGGCAGGGGATTTTTTTGTTTAAGATAAAGCTCCCAGATTCTGACCATGTATCTGAGCAATTGTAGAG
>CAJXJU010000100.1 GCA_913055195.1 uncultured Desulfohalobiaceae bacterium
GGATTTCGATATTCGGATTTCGAATTTCTCAACTTTCGGAACTCCGAAAGTTGAGATGTTAACTTTAGAAGCTGCATTTTAAAAACAAGGTTCCTTTAATTCTTCTTGTAACCTCTCTCTAATCCAGACTTTTAAAAGAGCCTGTCTTGACACGCCTGTTTTTTTCGCCTCTCTATCAATCAAATCCAGTAGTAAACGAGACAAACTTAAACTGATTGTTTTTGTTTGATATAAATACATATCTTCAAATTCTTTTATGCTCATTTTACTATTAAAATCCAGGAGTTCGGCTATATCTTCATCTTCAAATCTTTTATCAAACTCATCAGCATTTATTTTTTTCATAATTTACCTCTTCCTTTTTCCTGCAACGTCTAACACTTAATTATTCTTATAAATGAATTTCGCAAGGTAAAGATAGCGACATAACATTTACTATTCAATTTGCCAATCAAGGCAAACCTTTTTTCATTCCCAATAATCTTCGCAGGTACAATAATCGAATTTTTGTCATACCAGAGTTGTTTTGCTTCCTCAAAATCAATACCGTGCTTCTGTCTGTTAAGTTTACTCTTCTTCTCATCATACTCAAATACAGGCATATATCATCTCAACCTTTTACATCAATTTTACCAGAGTTACCCCTTCTCCACCCATATCTTCCGGGGCAAAAGATACTTTTTTTATTCCAGAAATTCCACGTAGGTAATCCTGCACTGCCTTTTTTAGCGCTCCTGTACCTTTACCGTGAATAATTTCCAGCTCTTTGCGGCCAGATAATATGGCCTGATCCACAAACCTTCCCAGTTCAGAAAGTGCCTCTTCTACCCTCTTCCCTCGCAAATCCAGCTTAATGGGCAAATAAGTGGTGGATTTTATCACTCTAACCCCCTGGCCTCGCGCCTTTTCCTGACCACGCTCATCCACCGGGCCAAGATCACCAGGCCTGACCCAGATGGCAATTCCACCCAGCTCTATTTTTACCTGATCTTTTTTTCTGTCTTTGGCCTGCACGCGACCTTTGCGTTGCCACGGCAAATAGATATAATCACATCCTACTTTCACATCTTCCCAGCCAAAACCAGCAATCCTTTTCTCTTCTTTTTCTAACCTTAATTTTTGCCGCAAAGAGGATAGCTCCCGCAAAGCCTGTTTGCGGCCAATCTTTTGTTCCTGCCACTGTCTGATAATCTCCTGCGCTGCTTGCTTTAATTCTAAGCTCAGCCCTTTTTTTTCCTGTTCAAGTCTTTTTAATGCCTTTGCATATTTTTCTTCCAGTTCCTGCTGTCTCTTTTTTAATTGTTCAACTTCCCTTTCTCTTTGCACAGCAAGTTCATTAAGGCGATCAAAAATCTGAGACTGATCCCTGCCGGCAACAAGCAAATATTCTTCTGCCCGGGTTAAAATTTCTTCAGCCAGACCATACTCACGCGCCACCTGCAGGGCCTGGCTCGCGCCTACCTGGTCATAAGCCAGCTTAAAAAGAGGTTTGTTGGTCTCAGGATCAAAAAGAACCGATGCAACCCTGACCCCCTCCCTGGTCAGACCATACATTTTCAGGGCAGGAAAATGTGTGGCCAGAGCCACCCAGGCCTCTTTTTCCAGTAGTCCATCTACAACTGCCTGAGCCAGGGCCGCGCCTTGAGCAGGATCAGTTCCCACACCAAACTCATCTAAAATAACCAGGGTCCTGGCATCCACCTGGGGGTAAAAACGGGCAAAATGTTCGATCTGAGCTGTAAATGTGCTTAAATTGGCCTCCAGGCTTTGCTCATCACCTATGAGGACAAAAATCTTCTCCCAATAGGGAATGAGGCTTCCCTCCTTTAAAGGCACAGGAAGACCGCACCTGACCATGAGAGCAATAAGCCCCAGGGTTTTAAGGCATACGGTTTTTCCGCCTGCATTGCCGCCAGTGATAATCAACACCCGCTGGTCAGGATTTAATTGAATATCCACAGGCACAACCTTTTGCCCGCGCAGGAGCAAAAGAGGGTGTCTGGCCTGGTTTAAAGACAAAAGCCCATCATTATTCATCTCCTGGGCCAGACCAGAAAATTTATCTGCCAGCTTGCATTTTGCCAGAAGCACATCCAGCTCGACCAGCCAGGCATATAAATGAGACAGTTGTTCATATTCCTGCCGCACAAGGCCGGTTAAATAAGTATAAACCTTTTTTTCTTCCTCTTTCTCCTCCTGTTTTAAGCTTTGCAGCCGATTATTTAGCTCGACCAGAAACAGAGGTTCAAAATAGCAGGTTTCACCGGTCTGGGAATAATCGTGAATGATCCCTTCAAGTCGCCCCTTGAAGTTGCTTTTTAAAGCCAGGACATAACGATCTGAAGAAATGGTTAAAAACTCGTCCTGAAGAAAATGAAGGAGGTCACTATCCTTTAATGCGCGGGATACTTTTTTAGTACATTGTTCCTGAATTGAGCGGATTTCCTGGCGAACAGACAAAAGCCCTGGCGAACTTTCATCGCGTAAAAGGCCATCCTCGCCAAGACAGCGGTGCAAACCAGACCAGAGTGTCTCTGGCCACGAAAATTTTTCACCTAATTTATATAATTCTGGATATATTTTGACATTGAGCCTGGAAAAATGTTGCCACGCCTTGAAACCTGCCCTTAGAGTCTCTAAAATCGCATACAGGCCTTCCCGGCCTAAAATAGCTTCAGGCCTGTTCAGGAATTCCAGAACTGGGCCCAGGTCCGAAAAAAAATCCAGCTTAAACCTGGCTTCTTTCTGCCATTTAATAGCCTGGTTAAGAAGCCTGCTCTGGCTATTTATATCCTGTATGTTATAAAGCGGCTCAAGTTGCAGGCACTTTTCCTGTCCTGGAACAGAAACAGCTTCCTGGCTTAAATGCCGGAGCACCCTGTCCAGCTCCAGCATGTTTATTGTCCTGGATTCCATAATGTTATGTAGAAGCCGAGCACCTAAAACGGACTGTTATATCCTGGCTTAATCAACCATATTGCCTGTCCGTTTCAGGTGCTCGGTTTACGAAAGTTTAGCGCGGACAATCTCACTGAGTTCCTTACCATCAACACGACCAGCATATTTAGTCATAATAGCCCGCATTACCTGGCCCATATGCTGCATCCCCTGGGCCTCAAGCTCTTTTATGGTTTTATCTACAATAGAGGACAACTCTTGATGAGTTAAGCGCGAAGGTAAATAGCGATGAAGAATCTCCAGCTCTTTTTTCTCTTTATCTGCTAAATCTATTCGACCTGCTTTTTGAAATTGAGCAATAGCATCCTGACGCTGCTTGGCCTCCTTGCTAAGAAGGGCATAAACTTCCTCTTCTTTTAAGTCTCTGCGGAGTTCAACCTGCTTGTTCTTAATGGCTGCCCTGACCATACGCAGGACAGCCACCTTGATCTCATCTCTGGCCTTATAAGCGGCCACAAAATCCTGGTCTAATTTTTTAACGATTTCCATTTTAAAAAAATTTTTAAAGAAGATTCATTTTACGTAACTTTTTCATCAATCTTTTTCTGGCAGCAGCCTCTTTCTTTTTTCTTTGCACACTGGGCTTTTCATAGTGCTGCCTCTTTTTTAACTCTGAGAGAATACCAGCCTTCTCGACCTGTTTTTTAAACTTGCGCAAGGCCAGATCAAAACTCTCATTTTCTCCCAAGACAACTCCTGGCACTAACCTCACCTCCTTAAGTCAATCTAAACAGCATCTTTTGAGAACCAAATAATAATGACTAATTTTTTTTTTCTCTTTTTGCAAGAAAAAAAAAGAGGGCTTTAAGCCCTCTTTTTTCTTCCAGCTCCTGCTCTTTTAGTTATTGATTTTTTCTCTTCTCAGCCAGAGTCTCACTTAAAGATTTTAAGAAAACTACTCCCAGGCCGCTGCCTATAACCAGAAGTACTGCATAAAGTACCCCAAAAAAAACAAAGTGATCAGGCATCCACCAGGGAAGATCCTGGGGAAGCATACTGTGAACGGTTTCGCCATGCAACATTTTGGGCCTCCTATTTGTTCTGAACACACCCGGTGAAAGGGTGCGCGAATAAAAGTTTTATTTTACTGCCTCCTTAAGCAGCTTGCCGGGCCTGAACTTAACAACTTTACACGCGGGTATTGTGATCTCTTTACCTGTACGAGGATTACGTCCTTTCCGCTCTTTTCTCTCCTCAACAACAAAAGTGCCAAAACCAGTCAGGGTCAACTTGCCTTCATTAATCAATGTTTCCTCAACAGCACTTAAAAAAGCATTCAAGGCTTTCTCAGAATCAGCTTTGGTCAACCCTGCCTTCTCCGCAATCCTGGAAACTAACTCGTTTTTTGTCATTACAATCTTCCTCCTTGATTTGTCCATTTGGCCAGATGGCTTATCGATCCAGATTTATTAAAAGAGGGGTAAAAAAATTTTCCCCTTGAGCTTACTGATTCAGATTTTTATTTTTTACCGGCAAACACCAGGCAGAAACAAAATTTCTGGGCTTTAGTCAAGATAATTTTAATAAAAATAATGCCAAAAATTAAAAAATAACCTGGGCCAGACTTCTAAATTGATCTGGCGAAAGTTCCTCAGGCCTGGCTTTAGGACTTACGCCTTGCTCCTCAAACCAGAATCTAATCCTTTCATTCCAATATGTTCTCAATATCCGTCCCAGTTGCTTGCGTCTCAACTGAAAAAGCAACCTGACGGTTCGGGCCAGTTTCTGGGTCTGGACATTACTCAAAAGCACTTTTCTGGGTTCAAAACAAAGCACGACCGAATCCACCCTGGGTCTGGGATAAAATACATTAGGACTAACAAAAAATAAAATCTCTGGCCAGACAAAATTCTGCACCCACACTGACAGAGCGCCATACGCTTTGCTTTTGGGCCTGGCCACAAGCCTTAGCCCCACTTCCTTCTGAACCATAAACACGGCCAGCTTAAATGTAATCAGCTGACTAAAAAGGTCCCACATTATAGGAGACGCGACATTGTAAGGCAAATTGCCAATAATTTTGAGCCGTTTTACACTTTTTAGCCTGGCCCAGGAAAACAAGAGGGCATCTGTGTTGATCAGCCTTAGCTCAGGCCACTTCTTTTTCAGATCTGAAGCCAGTTGCCAATCCTTCTCCAGGGCGATGAATTCCTCAACCCGGCCATAAATAAACCGGGTCAGGGCTCCCTGGCCTGGCCCAATTTCCAGAACTGTATCATCAGGGCGCAGGAGCAATTGCCGCACTATTTTGCGGGCAATATTCCTGTCTATTAAAAAATTCTGGCCCAGGCTTTTTTTTGGTCTGCGCCCGGTCATGTTCTCCTTAGCCTTTTAAGACGCCTTTTCTCTGCACGCCGCTCATGATATATTTGAATAAAGCGTAAAGATATAAAATATGTAGCCAGGCTTGCCGGAATACCCACAACCAGGCCCCCGACCATCATAACCAGCACCAGATCCCAGCCCAGTTTAAGCATGTCTGCCAGAGCCAGATGACTGGGGTCAAAGCTGGCAACATTCATAGGCACGAGAAACGTACCAACAATATACAGCCCATAATAAAAAAAAGGGACATTCACTGGATTGGAGACCCATGTCCCCAGGGCAGCCGCTATTTTATTAGACCTGAAAACAAAGGCCAGGCTTACAGCCACTACTGTCTGAAAGGGTATAATGGGCAGACAGCCTACAAAAACGCCCACTGCTAAACCTGAAGCAATGGAATGGGGCGG
>CAJXJU010000101.1 GCA_913055195.1 uncultured Desulfohalobiaceae bacterium
AGTCTGGCAGGCCAGAAATCCGGCCCCAGAAGCAGAGTCTTTTCTAGCCAATCTTTAGTCTGCTCTTCATTTCCTGATGCCAGTAAAAACAAAGCACAGTAAAAGCTGAGCAAAAGATCCTGATCGGTTCTGGAAACTATTTCAACCACGATCTGGCTACATTCAAAATCGATAAAAGATTTCGATGAGTTATCGCTTTCCCCGTGGGCAAATTGATACAAACCTTCCAAAAGGACAAATTTAAGGTTGGCAGAAACACTTGCCAGAGCATGACTTAAATTTTTGGCCAACGAACGCCAATTTTTTTTCTGATAATCCCTGATGATTAACTCAAGCCATGCTTCAACACTGCCGGGATAAACCTTTAATGCCTTTTGCAAAGCTTTATGACCCAGATCGTTTTGCTGGCGTACCCTCAACTGTTTGGCCCAGCGCACCAGATAGTGAGCCTGGGGGATTAATTGATCAAGCCGGGAGTAGTACTCTGCTGCCTTTTTAAAATCATTGCTTTCAGCAAAAAGTCTAGCCAGGGCCCCAAGAATAGCTGGCTCTGGGCCAACAATCTTTTGCGCCCTTTCAAAGGCGTAAACAGCCCGGTCAACCAGGCCAGCTCGTTTAAAATCGTTTCCCAGCTCAAACCAGGCCCTGGCCTTAAATTGATCATCAAGGTTTGGCCGGGCAATTAAATTTTGTCTTATTTGAATGGCCCGTTCAATCTCACCCTGGGCCCTGAATAGGTTGCCCAGCGCGAGATAGATTTCTACTGCATCGGGATTATTTTTGACTACCCGACTAAGTTCACCAATAGCCGCAAAAGTATCCTCAGAAGGCGGTGAATAACCCTCTTCAAACTTTAAAAAAGAAGAGTTTCGCCCTTGTGTCTTCTTTTTAAGCCTGGACAGCCAGTTTCTATACCACATGAAAATCAAACACTAATCACTACTACTAAGAGCCAGCACTACTGCTAACTTCAGACTCAGCAGTAGAGAAGTTTTCATTCTCCAGAGGCATATTGCGCAAAGAGTTTACCTCTTTTTCCAGATCAGCAACCTTGTTTTTATAAGACCTTAACTGCTGGCTAAGCTTGATTTTTTCGGCCAGAAAATAAAACAGAGAAATAAAAGCGCCGAGCACAAAAGCTATTAAAATCAGGAGATAAATTGGTATTTCCTGGCTCTCATAATGCTTACCCAGAAGATCAAGCTTTAAAGTCAAAGAGGTGGACAACAAGTCAGTGTTTTGAACAAAAAAGAGCATGGAAAAGAAAAAAATCAAAACCAGGATAATTACCTTTAAATAACGCATACCAGTCTCCTTTTTAAAGTTTTAAAGTTGTTATAGTTAAGGTTTGCCAAACACTTTATCCCCTTAATCCTTATCCCTTCTAGAAAAAAATTGTTATTGCCTTCAGCCCATTTTTGGTACCCGCTCAAAATAAGGCCTTAGCCGTTTATACATTGATCGCAAATGTTCAGGGATGACCATGGTCTCACTCATAATTGCCATGAATGAATGGTCTCCAACCCAGCGAGGAACTAGATGAAAATGTAAATGTTCTTCAATACCAGCTCCGGCAGCTTCTCCAATATTTAAACCAACATTAATGCCAGCAGGGTTAAAAGCTTTTTTCAAAATCTCTGTACAAATCTGCATAAAATGCATGAGTTCTGTAGCTTCTTCTGCTGACAACTCCGTCAAACAGCTTACATGCCTATATGGGGTGACCATGAGATGTCCGCTACTATACGGATATTTATTCATGATCACAAAACAAAATTTTCCCCTGTGCAGGACCAGCCTCTGTTCATCTTCATCAGTATGCTCAGGCAGACAAAAAACACATTCTTCAGGCTTTGGCCCCAGAATGTATTCAATTCTCCACGGCGCCCAGAGAGTTTTCATAGCTACAAAATGTTAAAGTAAAGGTTTATATTTTAAGCCTAATCATTTCAACATGTCAAACAAAAGCGGATGAAATTATCACAAAAGTTCACGGATTCAGGGTTTAATTTATTGCCCTTTTCTGGTCAAGAAGAGATTTGACCTTATTCATGACTAACGTGCAAACTTTTTTACCCATTCAAGCTGACTTTTTCTGTCACAGGCCAATCCATCAATCTGGGCAGCGCGTAAATCTTTTAAAATTTTTCCGTAAACAGGGCCAGGCGTAATCCCCATTTCTTTTAAATCTTTTCCTGAAATTAAATAGGGCAGGTTACGCAATCTGGACACAAAAAGAGAAATATTTTTGCGCATTTCTTCTTTCTCGCTTCTGGCCATCAAATACAATAAACCTTCCAGGGACAGGGGGTCTAAAATAAAATAAAGCTTACTCAATTTTTGCTTGCCCTGTTGCCACCTGTAAACCTTAACCAGGGTTTCATTGATTTGTCTGCGCAATGCCAGAAAATTTTGTTCTTCTTTCTGGGAAAACTGTAGCCTCCTGGCAATGGTCACAGTCTCATCATCATTTAATGAACTAAATAGGCCCAGAAAATAAAGCTGCCATTTTTCTACTTTTTCTTCCAGATACAAAAGATTGTACCAACTAATAACTTTTTCAATTTCAGCAAGAATTTTCAGTATATTCGGCTTTAAGCCAAGCAGCGGGTGAATGGCTTTAAGCAGGCCAAAACCATCCATGCGTTTTAAACAGGCCAGGGGGTTATTTTCAGCAAAAATCATTTTCAGTTCGTGAAGGATACGCCGACCGGACAATCTGGTAAAAATATCTAACTGAATTGCATTCTTAATCAGTCGTTCAGTTTGTTTACCAATCTGAAAACCAAAACGTTGTTCAAAGCGGATAGCCCTGATAATGCGGGTGGGATCTTCCACAAAACTTAAGGCATGGAGAACGCGAATAACCTTTTCTTTTAAGTCTTTTTGTCCGCCAAAAAAATCTACCAGCTTGCCAAACTGGCCGGGATTTAAATGGACAGCCAGGGCATTGATGGTAAAATCCCTGCGGTACAGGTCCATTTTTATGCTGGATAACTCCACAGTGGGTAGGGCGGCAGGATATTCGTAATATTCCAGTCTGGCTGTAGCCACATCTATGTGCTGGCCATTTTCCAGGATGACCACAGCGGTCCTGAATTTCTGATGTGCTCTAACCCTTCCTCCAAGTTTTAAGGCCAATTTTCTGGCAAAGGCAATGCCATCACCTTCAACGACCAGATCAACGTCCAGATTAGGTTGATTAAGCAAAATATCGCGTACAAAACCACCTACACAATAAAGCTCAAACCCCAATTCCTGAGCCAGTTGACCAGCAGATTTTAAAAGTTCAAACACCTCTCTGGACAGACGATCTTTTAAAAGCTTGGTAATATTTCGTTCCCTTTTTCTTCCTCTATAGAGTGCTTCGGGAATACGCCCTGGTTCTTTGACCAGAAGATTAATCAGGTCTGTGCGTGTAATAACTCCAATGACTTGTTCATTTTCAACAATAGGCACAAGTCTTTGTCTCTGGCCCAGAATAATCTCAACGACCTGAAATAGATCTGCGTCAGGGGGAAGAGATGCAAATTCACGCAACATGAATTCTTTGACCATAACATGACCTAACCCATGACTAACTGCCTTTTCAGCTAGCTGATGTTCAAGAATGCCTGCACAGGTTTTTGTCTTTTCATCCAGGACCGGTACGGCCTTGAGGCCAAATCGAGTCATCATTTCCGCGGCCCTTTCCAGGGTTTTATTTTTTTCCATGCAAATAGGGGGGCTGGACATGAGGTCTTTGACCAGATTCCTGGGAGTTATCTGTGAATAGAGGAGGGCAAAAAGTTCATCTTTGACCTGAGCAGGGGTTCTGTCTTTAATGGTAGCAGAGGCAGCAAAAGCATGTCCGCCCCCACCAAGGGCTGAGCATATCCGACCTACATCCACATCCTGAGTTCTGCTTCTGGCCACTACATGGACCCGGTCACGCATGCGGCCAATGGCAAAGAGGACCCTGATATTTTCAATATCCAGGAGTTTATGAGCCAGCAGGGCAAAGTCTCCTATATAATAATCCAGAGATACCTCGGCTACGACAATTTCCACTCCATTTATTTTGTGCGTAGTAGCTGATGTAAGAAGGTCGTTAAGAATAGAAATCTGTTCGGCACTTAAATCACGATTAATCATATCTGAAATAATATTTAAGTCCATGCCCTGTGTTTTTAACCAGGACGCAGCAAGAAGGTCATGCTCTGTAGTGGAATTAAAAGTAAAACAACCTGTATCTTCATATATGCCAAGACCTAAAATTGTAGCCTCGTCATCAGTTAAATTTATTTCTTTATCCCTTATAATGTGAGTTAATATAGCTGTAGCTGATCCCCATGGATTAACTATTTCTACTTTTCCATGAACGTCCTCGTCTGAATCTGGATGGTGATCATAGATATGTATTTCAAGCTCAGGATTGTCCAGGATAGATTTGACATGACTGATCCTGGATCTTTGTCTGGTATCAACCAGAACCAATTTTTTCACCTGTGTATAGTCAATATCTTTAGTTGATTTAAAATTATATAGATATGTTGCACTTTGAATAAAAAAATTTTTAATATTCTTTTCCTGACTACCTGGAAAAATAAGCACTGCTTCAGGATATAGCTTGCTGGCCGCAACCATAGCTGCTAATGCGTCAAAATCTGCATTGACATGACAGGTAATAATGGTCTCTGCTTTGATTTTTGATTTCTTCATATACTCCTTATTCCTTTTCCCTAAAATCTCTTGGATGGAATTTCTTATGTATATTAAGTAACCTGCTACTTTGTATATGAGTATAGATTTCCGTGGCGCTAATATCGGCGTGCCCCAGCAAAATTTGCACAGTGCGCAGGTCAGCTCCGCCTTCCAGAAGATGGGTAGCAAAAGAATGTCTTAAAGTATGCGGCGACACTGCCTGTTTGAGTCCGGCTAATTTTGCGTATTTCTTGATGATTTTCCATACTCCCTGCCTGGTCAAACCCTTTCCTGAACGATTTAAAAAAATATTATCTTCTCTGGGCGAAAATTTCTGCCGCCATACCTTTAGATAGGTAAAAAGCCATCTGGAGGCCGTTAAATGAATAGGAACCAGTCTTTGCTTGCTTCCTTTACCCCATACTTTTAAAAGGCCAGCCTGTTCATCATAGTCCAGGGGCTTGAGGGCTATTAATTCAGATACCCGCAACCCTGCTGCATAAATAAGTTCAAGCATGGTCCTGTCCCTGAAACCAAGTTTTGTATGGGGATTTGGGGCCTTTAAAAGTTTTTCAACTTCAGATATGGTCAGAGCTTTGGGTAAAAGGCGAGGGAGTTTGGGATTTTCTAAAAACCGGGCTGGATTTTCAGCTATATGATTTTGTTCCTGCAAAAAATTATAAAAACCGCGCAAAGCAGCCATGTGACGAGCCAGGGTTCTGCTTTGCAAGCCTTTCTGGCGTAAAAAAAGAAGATATAAAAAAAGAATATTTTCACTGACCTTAAGCAAGGAATATTTTTTATTGGTTAAAAAAGTTTGAAATGATCGCAGATCCGTAGCATAAGCCTCAATGGTTTTGGGAGATAAACCTTTGATCACAAGTAGATGTTCGAGAAATGCGTCTATGAGTGAGCTTGTTGAGTTCACGGTTGCTGAGCCTGGTTAACACATTGACTCAACTTTCGGAGTTCCGAAAGTTGAGAAATTCGAAATCCGAATATCGAAA
>CAJXJU010000102.1 GCA_913055195.1 uncultured Desulfohalobiaceae bacterium
TTTCCTGAAAACTGAATACACTGACAATTCGACTCTGTAACTGATTGAAAATATTAAACATTTTTTCAACTCAGAAAGTTGAGTTTTTTAAGAAAAAAAAGGGGGAAGGCATGAGCCTCCCCCCTTTTCTCTTTATCTCTTGATTAACCAAGAAATGGATTAGCAAAGAGAAGAATCAGGTTAACAACGAGAGCATAAATAGCCAGAGACTCAATCATGGCCAGACCGATGAGCATGGTAACAGTAATTTTACCGCTGGCCTCAGGATTGCGTGCAGTACCTTCGCAAGCAGCCTTCAGGCCAAGACCCTGACCAATTCCGCAACCAGCAGCGGCCAGAGCCATGCCCAGAGCTGTGGCAATTGAAGTTAAAGAGATTACCTCAGGAGCTGCTTCGCTTGCGAAAGCAACGCTGGCCAGTGCAATAAAAGCAACAGTGTTAAGGATGGTTAAAAGAGCCTTACGCATGATACAAAATCCTCCTGTTATATAGTTTTTTTGGTCAAACGACCATTTCCCCCTGTTTAATGTGCCTCCTCAAAAGCGCCCTTAAGATAGAGCATGGAAAGCATAAAGAAAACAAATGCCTGAATAAAATCAGCAAGCAAAAACAGGAAATACATGGGTAAGGTAGAAACGATTGGAGCCAGGATAAAAAGCAAAGCCAGAACAATATCTTCACCCATGATGTTTCCAAAAAGCCGCAAGGTAAGGGACAAAGGACGGGCAAAGTGACTTATAAGTTCAATGGGGAACATAATTGGGGCCAGCCACCAGTACGGACCCATAAAGTGCTTAATGTATTTTATCCCATGCAGCTTAAAACCCCAATAGTTATAATACAAAAAGATAAAGACAGCCATTGATGCATTGGTGTTGATATTGGCTGTGGGGGAATCGCCACCAGGGATTAATCCGCCAACATTACAGCAGAAGATGTAGATAAAAAGCGTACACAGAACAGGAAAAACCTTTCTTCCTCCTTCCCCCATGTTAGTGACAACAAAATCTTCTAACGAACCTATGAGAAACTCAAAAAAGTTTTGCACGCCCCTGGGAACCAGGGAAATTTTCCTGGTTGCCATCCAGCCAAAAAAGATGAGCACTGCCATCACCGCCCATGAATAAAGCACATTATTGGGGATAAGAGAGTGCCCATGCGCATCAACCAATCCAACTAATTTTAATGCCTCCTCCAACAAAAATATTGGATGTAATCCTGCTGACATAAATTATGCCTCCTTCAATTTTTGACCAACCAAAGTTGCGCCAAAGATTAAAATATTGATTATGACTACACTTAGCCCACAGAGCAGGGCTACAATATTCGCTTTAAAAAAGACAATAACCACATACAAAACAATGGCAGTAAACAAAAGGCGAAAATAGAAGCTCACCAGCAAGGAAGCAATGGCTCCACGCCTTACAAAGATCAGCTGCTGAACGATTTTGGCCAGAGCATAGAAATTAATGCCCCCTAGCAAGGTGCCAACTATGAACTCAAAGGCCCAGGTAGTCAATCCGAAAATAAGGGAAATACCAATCCCAAGTCCGGTCAGATAGAGCTGATTGCGCAAGAGAATGCGTATTTCAGGAGCATCTATCCCCCGTTTATAAAAAAATCCTTCGACTTTCCTATTTACCCGGGCGAGCATCTTTTTTCTCCGCACCCTGAATCTTTTTTACTTCCTCATACATATTTTTAAATCCAGCTCCTATACCAAAGATCAAAAAGGAGATCAAAAGCCACGGCCTGGTACCCAGCCATTTATCCAGATAATAGCCAATAAGCAATCCTACAAATGTGCAGGATACCAGATGAATACCGATCAGACTGGCCTTGCTTAAGGTCTGCCACAAAGCCTTGTCTTTTAATTTAAAGAACATTTTAAAAAGCTCCTTCGAACAAGAGGCAGCTCGTTCATTCATTCACAATGTGTTCAGCGCTTAACACAAAATTTTTATCCAAGTCAATGAGTGTTTTTCCTTTTCCCTGATTTTTTTATCTTAAACCCTCTCTCCTCATCAACGGATGATCCGGAAAATGCAGGCTTGCGTCTAAAATAAGTTGTGTTTAAAGAACTCTGTCATTGAGTGCAAGGAGTAAAACAACGAGAAAAAGGTTCTCGTTTCACGCTCCACGAAAATGCGACAGACACACACCCACGAATTCCGGAGATTTGAGGAGGAAAATGAGTATCAAGAAGCCCTTAAGGCCCACATCCTTACGAGTGAAGCTAAATCCCAAAAAAATAATCTTTCCAGAAAAGGAAGTGGCTTCTTATGCATCAAGCGTTGTCTATCAGCAAAGGGCATTGGAGGCCCTGGAACTCGGATTATATATTCAAAAACCAGGTTACAATATTTATCTCTCTGGTGAACCAGGACTGGGACGGACTAACTTTCTCTCCAACTTTTTAAGGCCTAGAGCCTTACAAGGAGAAACGCCTGTTGATTGGATTTATCTCTATAACTTCGACGATCCAGACAAGCCTATAGCAGTTGATCTTCCCCCTGGTCAGGGCAAAAAATTCAAGCGAGATTTAGCAAAAGCGATTAAAAAGATTCGCCTGGCCATCCCTGTGGCCTTTGAACAGGACAACTATGTCCAACGTCATGATTACCTGATCAAAGAATTTAATGCCGCCCGTGACAACTTGCTAGACCGCATGGAAGAGCATGCCAATTTGAGTGGCTTCAGTTTAAATATGGAAGAAGGCGCTTTGACTCTCTATCCGCTTATGGAAGGCAAAGTTTTGACCCCGGAGGAATTCGAGCGCCTTGACCCGGAGGTCAAAAAGAAACTGAAGACCCAAAGTAATAGGATTATGGAGGCTCTTCTAACAATCTCCAGGCAAATCAGTAAAGAAGAACAAGACCTGCGCGAAAATGAAAAAAAACTGGATCAGGAAGTGGCAGGTGAAAAAATTGACCTCATTCTAAATGAAATCCAGGAAAAATACGCTCATATTCCAAAACTTAAGGAGTATCTTTGTTCCCTTAAAAAAGATATCCTGGACAACCTGGATCAGTTCCGGGGTAAAGCACAGTCACAAGAACCAGCCCATGAGATTTTAGGCGTCGGAGAAGATTTTTTTCATCGCTATGAGGTCAATTTATTTGTGGATAATTCAAGTCAGAAAGGCAGGCCTATTATTATTGAAGATAATCCCTCTTACTTTAATTTGCTGGGTTGCATAGAAAGAGAAACAGAACTGGGTACCTATTATACAGATTTTTCTTTACTCAAGGCCGGAAGTATTCACAGGGCCAATGGCGGCTATCTAATAGTTCGGGCTGAAGATATTCTGTCTCACCCATCGGCATGGGAAGGATTACTTCGCTGTTTGCGGGCAGGAAAATCCAGCGTGGATGATCCGACAGAACAGTACGATCTGATCCGAACCAGGACCATTGAACCGGAGCCAATCCCTCTGGACATCAAAGTAATCCTTATTGGCTCTGATGAGATATATGAACTATTGCTGAAAAATGATGAACGCTTTCGGAAATTATTTAAGATCAAGGCCCACCTGCAGGACAATGTGGTTAGGGATGATATAAATATTCAAAAATATGTACAAATACTGGCCCGTATGGCCAATGAAAATCAGTTAAAACCTTTCACACGAGATGGCCTGGCAGTACTGGTAGATTATTCCTCACGCCTGGCCCAGGATCAGCAAAGGCTATCCCTGCATTTTTCCGAAATGCGAGAGATCATGATCGAGGCAGACGCGTATGCGGCTCTTCAAAAAAAGAAAAAAGTGGATGCCAAAATGGTGCACAAGGCCCTGAAAGCCAGAGAACACAGGCTCAATCTTTATGAGGAAGAGTTTCTTTCTGATTATGACCGGGAGCTGATCAAAGTTCAGACAACAGGATATGCTGTTGGCCGGGCCAATGGACTATCCGTGACTGCTATTGGCGATTTTGTTCTTGCCCTGCCTCACCAGATCTCCTGTACTGTTGGCGTTGGTCATGGAGGAATTATTGATCTGGAGCGGGAAGCCGAATTGGCAGGGCCAATACATACCAAAGGGATGATGATCTTAAAAAGCTATTTGCAAAATCTCTTTGCCCAGGACAAACCTCTGGTGCTTGCTGGCAGTTTGTGCATTGAACAAAGCTATGCCCAGATTGACGGCGACTCCGCGTCAGGGGCTGAACTGGCAGCCCTCCTGTCCGCCCTCTCAAATATACCGATCAACCTTTCTCTGGCCTTTACCGGCGCTATAAGTCAGTCCGGGGCAATCATGGCCGTAGGAGAAGTGACCCGAAAGGTGGAAGGTTTTTTTGAGGTTTGCAAACGCAGAGGTCTCACTGGCGAGCAAGGAGTGATCATTCCTGAAGACAATATCACCCATTTGATGCTCAAAGAAGAAGTAGTACAGGCCGTAAAAGAAAAGAAATTCCATATTTATGCCGTGGAAAATATCGAACAGGCTATGGAAATACTGACCGGGATCAAGGCTGGCCGTCGCTTGAAAAAAGGAGGATTCTCCAAAGGCTCCATATACTGGGCTGTAGATAAAAGACTACGCGAGCTGGCCTATCTGGCCGAGAAAAAAGTTCGACGTTCAAGGTCCTAAGTGCGAACCTAAAAAAACGTGGAACCACGAACTTTCAATTCCCCCATCGTCAGGTAAATATTGGCTATAGCCTCAAGGTAATCGGCCAGGGCCTGGGTCAGATTGGCCTCACTACTGGCCAGGTCGGCCTGGGCATCCAGAACATCAGTACTGGTCCCAACCTGAGCCTCGTACCTGGCCCTGGCCACGCGGTAACTTTCTCTGGCCTCTTCCACACCCTTTCTGGCCACAATAATCCTTTGCGCTGATTCTTTCATCTTTAAATAAGCAGCCTTGACCTCAAAAGAAATCTTGTTGCGTAAATTCCTGTGTTCAGCCTCAAGCTTAAAAATCTTGTGTTTGGCCTGTTTATAGGTATGGTATGTCTTTCCCCATTCAAACAACTTCCATTGCAAACTAACGCCAGCCCGCCACTCACTCGGTCTCTGAAACTCACTGCCGTCAACCAGGGGATCATCACCATAACGGTAATAGTCAAAATCCGCTCCAACCTGAGGGTAAAAACTACTCGCTACTATTTTACTCTCTTTGCTGGCGATGAGAATGCTTTTTTCGGCTAATTCCAGATCAGGCCTGTTTTTTTGCGCTTTTGCCAGACACTCTTCAAAAGTAAGATTAAAAGGTACAAACTCAAAATTCCCGCTATAGTGAACATCTTGGTTAACATCCAGGTTAAGCAAAAAGTTGAGCCTGGCCCTTTGAGTAAGTACAGCATTCTGCGCTGCTAACAAATCCTGCTCGGCCTCAGCCAGTTTTACCCGAGCCTGAAGCACATCCAGTTTTGGTTTCAGGCCAACATCATAAAAGGCCTGGCTGACTTTGAGATGAGACTTTAATCGCTCAAGGCTCAGGCGTGCGCTTTTAACATTTTCTTTGGCCTTTAACAGATCAAAAAAAGACTGGCGGATATCAAAAACGAGTTGCAACCTTGCCTGTTTGAGCTGCAACATCGCCTGGTCTTTAGCTAAAAGCGACTTCTCATAATTGCTTAACAGATTAAATCCGGTAAACAACGGCAGATGGATATTTAAATTTAAAACCCATTTTTCCTGATCCCCAACAGCTACCCC
>CAJXJU010000103.1 GCA_913055195.1 uncultured Desulfohalobiaceae bacterium
TTTCGATATTCGAATTTCGGATTTCTCAACTTTCGGAACTCCGAAAGTTGAGTTACAACTCAGAAAGTTGAGTTTGTTCTTTGTAGAGATTTACGATTGTGCGTCTTTACTAAATCTAGATTGGAGGTAAAAATTTGAATAGTTTTTCCAAAAATTTATTTCTCTGGGCAACCATTTCTTTGATTATGGTCGTCTTGTTTAATCTTTTTAATCAGCCACAGGTCCCGCAATTAAAACTTACCTACACAGAGATGCTGGCTAAAGTAAAGCAGGGAGAAGTGCTGGCTGTAAAGATTCAGGGGCGAAAAATATCCGGGCTTTTAGTCAATGAGCAAAGGTTTACAACCTATGCGCCTGATGATCCATCCATGATTAATTTGTTGATCAATAATAATGTGCAGGTAGAGGCTCAGCCTGAGGAAGATGCTCCCTGGTATGTAACTGTTTTTGTCTCCTGGTTTCCCATGCTCCTGTTAATAGGGGTATGGATTTTTTTCATGCGTCAGATGCAGGGGGGTGGTGGCAAGGCCCTCTCCTTTGGTCGTTCCAGGGCCAAAATGATTACTGAAGAGGATACAAGGGTTACTTTTGAGGATGTGGCTGGAGTAGAAGAGGCCAAGGAAGAACTGAGTGAAGTGGTGGAATTTTTAAGCAATCCCAAAAAATTTACCAGGTTGGGAGGACGTATTCCCAAAGGAGTGTTGTTAGTGGGACCTCCTGGAACAGGTAAAACTCTTCTGGCCCGTGCTGTGGCCGGGGAAGCAGGCGTGCCCTTTTTCTCCATTTCTGGTTCTGATTTTGTTGAGATGTTTGTTGGTGTGGGTGCTGCCAGAGTGCGTGATTTGTTTATTCAGGGAAAAAAGAATGCCCCCTGTCTTATTTTTATTGATGAGATTGATGCTGTGGGTCGGCAAAGGGGAGCTGGTCTTGGTGGCGGACATGATGAGCGGGAACAAACACTCAATCAATTACTGGTAGAAATGGACGGGTTTGAGTCCAATGAAGGAGTTATCCTTATTGCAGCCACCAACAGGCCGGATGTTCTTGATCCTGCTCTTTTGCGTCCTGGTCGTTTTGACCGGCAGGTATTCGTGCCCAATCCGGATTTGAATGGCCGAAAAAAGATTCTGGAGGTTCACGCCCGCCGTGTTCCTCTGGCCGATGATGTTGATCTGGAGGTCATTGCCAGAGGCACTCCTGGATTTTCTGGAGCTGACCTGGAAAATCTTGTCAATGAAGCCGCTCTTTATGCGGCCAGGAAAGAAAAGGAACAGGTAGAAATGTCGGATTTTGAGCAGGCCAAGGATAAGGTGTTGATGGGTAAGGAAAGGCGTAGCATGATTCTGACTGAAGAGGAAAGAAAAATTACCGCCTATCATGAAGCAGGACATACATTGGTGGCAAAACTTTTGCCTAAAACTGATCCAGTACATAAAGTGTCCATTGTGCCCCGCGGACGTGCATTGGGGATAACCATGCAATTGCCAACTGATGATCGTCATAATTATTCAAAGACCTATCTGGAGAACAATTTAGCAGTTTTGATGGGCGGAAGGGTTGCTGAGGAAATTATCTTTAATGAAATGACCACAGGCGCTGGCAATGATATAGAAAGAGCCACTAAAATGGCAAGACGTATGGTTTGTGAGTGGGGCATGAGTGAAACCCTTGGGCCACTGGCCCTTGGTGAAAACAGCCAGGAAGTGTTTTTAGGCCGGGATATTGTTCACCATAAAGACTATAGCGAAGAGACAGCCCGTTTAATTGATGCCGAAATCAGAAGAATAGTCCAGGGGGCTTACGGGCGCGCCAAAGAATTGCTCACTGAAAACCTCGATGCTTTGCATAATGTTTCGTTGGCATTACTTGAAAGGGAGACCTTGACTGGCGAGGAAGTGGATAAAATTATGCGTGGAGAGCAGTTGCCCCCTATAGTTGAGGAAGAAAAGACAAAAAGGGAGAAGAAAAAAGAAGAAGATGAAAATACAGAAGGTGAGTACAGTTTCACCATTGAAGAAGATTAGTTTGATAAGGAAAATCAACTTTGTATAAATGCTGTTTAACTTTGTTTTTAAACCCTGGGCCTAACCTCAACAATGATTGGTAGAATGCATTCAAACGAGATTTGCTGGTCAGTGGGCAGGGGTAGGGTGGTTGGCCCTGCCCCTTTTTTTATTGTGGGTATTTTAAACGTCACTCCGGATTCTTTTTATGATGGAGGAGCATACAATACTATTGATAAAGCATTGAATCGGGCCGAAGAGATTTTAAATCATGGTGGCCATATTATTGATGTTGGCGGAGAAAGCACCAGGCCATTTTCGCCGCGCGTTAAATTAGAGGAGGAACTTGCCCGGGTTATCCCTGTAGTTAAAAAAGTTTCAGCTAAATTTCCTCGGGCATTTATTTCTGTAGATACATATAAAGCTGAAGTTGCCAGGCAGTCTCTGGAAGCAGGGGCAGTGATTATAAACGATGTTTCTGCCTGTAGATTTGATTCTTCTTTAATTGATGTGCTTGTTCAGTATAAACCAGGTTATGTGCTTATGCACAGTCTGGGCAGGCCAGAGACCATGCAGCAGGACCCAAAATATACAGATGTTGTGGAGGAGATTAAGGGATTTTTTGAAGAACACTTACGGAAATTGGTGCAGGCCGGTCTGCCTGAAGAGAATATCGTTCTTGATCCAGGCATTGGTTTTGGCAAGCTTCTTGAGCATAACCTGGAGATTTTAAGACGGATTGAAGAATTTTTTTGTTTTGGCAGACCCATTTATATTGGTCTTTCAAACAAGTCATTGTGGGAAAAACTTTTGGGGCTACCGCCTGAAGAGCGTTTTGTGGCCACGCAGGCTGCCACGGCTCTTATGGCTTACAAAGGGGTAAAAATTCATCGTGTTCATGAAGTGAAACTAACAGCAGATACATTAAAAATAGTTTCTTCTTTAAAATGCTTCAGCTAAGCCTGGGTGATATGCAAATTTCCTGGCGGGATATAATTGATATCCTCATCGTGGCCTATCTGTTTTACCGCCTTATCCTTCTGGTGAAAGGAACGCGGGCTGTTTCTGTAATCTATGGCCTGATCCTGGTTTTGATTGCTTATTATGCTGCCGGGCAACTGGGGCTTTATACTTTGCACTGGCTGCTGGCTAATTTTCTTGGGTCTATATTTTTGGTAGTCATTATTCTTTTTCAAAGAGATATTCGCAAGGCCCTGGCTGCCATGGGAGCAGGCCGGCTGTGGCGAAGGTCAAATGTAGAGAAGGAAGTTCTGGACGAGTTGGTTCTGGCCCTGGTGCAGATGGCCAGGAAAAAGATTGGGGCACTGGTTGTCATTGAAAAAAATATGCATCTGGGAGATATTATTGAAAGAGGTGTTGAAGTTAAGGCCAAATTTTCCAGGGAATTATTACAAACCATTTTTTATCCTGGAACGCCTTTGCATGATGGCGCGGTGATTTTACGGGGAGATTGCATTGAGGCGGCAGCGTGCATTTTACCTCTGGCTATTAGTTTAAAACATAGATGTGAAAGAGGAACGCGACACAGAGCAGCAATGGGGATAACCGAAGAAACTGACGCCATTGCTGTTGTTGTTTCTGAGGAAAGGGGAACTATCTCTGTGGCCATTGGTGGCAAGCTTACTTCAAGTCTGGACGAAATTCGATTACGCAGGGTACTGACAGCAGCATGGGAAAAATAAGAGATTTTATCAATAACTGGCAGTATAGATTTCTGGCTCTGGGTTTGGCCTTTCTGGCCTGGTATCTGGTCAGTGGCCGGGAAAAGGTGGAAATCTGGGTGGATGTCCCCCTGGAGATTATTAATTTGCCCCCTAATTATCTGATCACCAATGGCGGCATGTTGAATAAAATTCAGGTACGCATCAGAGGTACAAAAGCCCTGCTGGAAAGGGTGGAGGAGAAAAAAATTAGTTATACTCTGGATTTGTCCGATGTTCGTAAAGGAAGCAATGTTCTGGTCCTGAGCCCTAAAAACCTTACCTTTCCAGGGCCGCTGGAAGTTGTGGAAGTGATTCCTTCCAGGCTTGAACTGGTGATAGATGAACTGGTTGTCAAAGAGGTTCCGGTTGTTGTGAAATGGGAGGGTAAGGTCAGTAGATATTTTGAACTCACAAGCGTCCAGGCGCGGCCGAAAATTATCACCATCAAGGGACCAAGTACTTTGCTGGAGAATATAAAGGATATAAAGACCAAACTTATTGAGATCAAAGACCGACAGCCAGAGTCATTAACCTGGGTGGAAAAAATTGGTTTGGACCTTTTGCCAGAGATTGAGGCAGAAGTTGGTGAAGTACAGGTAGAGTTTAAATTGGCTCCAAAAACCAGGGAACTCTGGGTGCGCAGGCCTGTTGAGTTGAAGAAACCACAGGACTTAACAGTTGTCTCTGATCAAAAATTTGTCCGATTAAAATTGGCTTTACCTTTGTATCTCTTGAAAAGAGAAGGATGGAGGGATATGATTCAGGTGCGACTGGAAGTAAAAAAGAATATACAGCCAGGAAACTATAATTTAGACTATCAGGTCATATTACCGCCTTATACACAATTGCTTGAAAAGCGACCAGAGAGAATAGCTGTGCAGGTTAAGTGACTCAACTTTCGGAACTCAGAAAGTTGAGTATAATATTTATGGAGGAAATAATGGGACGCCTTTTTGGTACAGATGGTTTGCGTGGACAGGCCAATATTTTCCCCATGTTGCCAGAAATAGTTCTTCGTCTGGGTCTGGCAGCAGGTCAATATTTTCGTAACGGACATAAAAGACATCGGGTACTAATTGGCAAAGATACCCGTCTTTCAGGATATGTTTTTGAAAGCGCTCTTACCTCTGGCTTTTGTGCTTCAGGAATGGATGTTTACCTGGTCGGCCCCATGCCTACTCCGGCTATCTCTTTTCTGACCAGAAATATGCGGGCTGACCTTGGTGTAGTTATTTCTGCTTCCCACAATCCATTCATGGACAATGGGATTAAATTTTTTGATCGTTCTGGTTTTAAGCTTCAGGACAGGGTAGAGGATGAGATTTCAGAGATGGTTCTTTCGCCTGATATGGACTGGCAACATCCCCAGCCAGAAATGATGGGGCGTGCTTTTAAAATTCAGGACAGCCCTGGGCGGTATATTGTTTACTTAAAAAATAGTTTTCCATCTGATCTTACTCTGGATGGGCTTAAAATTGTTCTTGATTGCGCTAATGGAGCCACTTATCGGGTAGCGCCTCTTATTTTTGAAGAATTAGGAGCTAAAGTGATCAAGGAAGGAGTTTCTCCTGATGGGTTAAATATAAACAAAAAATGTGGTTCATTATACCCGGAAGTGGCAGCCAGACTTGTGCGTGAGCATGGAGCAGATATTGGCCTGGCCCTGGATGGTGACGGTGATAGGTTAATAGTTGTTGATGAGCAGGGAAGAATTTTAGATGGGGATCAAATAATGGCCATTTGTGCTCAGGACCTTATGGAACGAGATCAGCTCCCTGGCAGACTTTTAGTGACTACAGTGATGAGCAACATGGCTCTTGAGATATTTATGCAGGAAAAGGGTGGAAGGTTGTTACGTACCAGGGTAGGAGATCGCTATGTAGTGGAAGCGATGCGGGAAAAGGGAGCTATTCTGGGTGGTGAGCAGTCAGGAC
>CAJXJU010000104.1 GCA_913055195.1 uncultured Desulfohalobiaceae bacterium
TGGCGATTTAAGCCAATGCGGATCGTTTCCTGAAAACTGAATACACAGATAATTCGACCATGTAACTAATTGAAAATATTGAACATTTTTTTAACTCAGAAAGTTGAGTTACCAACTTAATTTATAGCCGAAAAGATTCTCCCAGATAGACTTTTCTGGCCTTTGAATCAACAATAATCTCATCCGGGGTTCCATTCAAAATTATCCGCCCGTCATAGACTAAATAAGCCCGGTCACAAATACGCAAGGTCTCACGCACATTGTGGTCTGAAATAAGCACGCCAATGTTCTTTTTTTTCAATCGCAAAATTATTTTCTGAATATCATCAACAGCAATGGGGTCTATGCCCGCAAATGGCTCGTCAAGGAGCATAAACTTTGGATCCTGGATCAGGGCCCTGGCAATTTCCAGTCTTCTTCTCTCTCCACCTGACAAAAATGATGCCTTTTGACCCGCCAGCTTCTGGATACCTAGTTCTTGCATCAGTTGCCGGGCCTTTTGCTCCTGTTCCATGGAACTTAAGGAAGTATATTCCAGAATAAGTTTCAAATTTTCTTTCACAGTTAATTTTTTAAATACTGAACTTTCCTGAGGCAAATAACTAAGACCAAGTTTTGCTCTTCTGGGTAAAGACAGGTTAGTCACATCTTTTTTATCCACAAATACCTGTCCCCTGGTCGGAGCGATTATTCCCACCAACATATAAAAAGTTGTGGTCTTGCCGGCTCCATTAGGCCCCAGAAGTCCTACTATCTCGCCCTGCGAAAGTTCCAGGGAAATGCCCCGCACTACTTCTCGCATGCCATATTGCTTATGCAAATCCAGTGCCTTCAGCTCACCAGACAAACTTCCGTCCACATTCGAATCCTCCAATTTTCATGACAGGTCAGATATGGACCTATCCCTACAACATCCCGCCAGCGTCCTGCTTCTCTACGCTTCCTATCTTCCTATCTTCCCATCTTCCTGCAACCCGGGGGAAGTAAAAAATATGGCCTGGACTCTCTGTTTAGAGTTACCTATGACTTCAGAGGTATTCTTCTTAAGATTTAAAATGATGATTTTGCCACAAATCTTGTTCCTGCCCTCCATAACTCTTGGACTTCCTTCCATTCTGATCACTTTTGTTTCCGGGTCAAAGATAATCCTGTCACATTCCCCCCTTTTCCCCTCACGTAAAAAACGAACGTGGCCCTCAGCTACGATTTTGTCAATATCACCAGCGCCAGGTTGCAATTGGGCCTGATCTTTGCCTTCTGTTACCTGTTTCCTGTCCTCTGTCCCATGACCCCTGTCTCCCGCCCTCTGGCCCATGAAAAACACAAAAAGCTTATCTGACCAGAGCTCAAAATCCTGTCGCCAGACATAGACATTGCCTTCAAAAATCACCCTGTTCACCTTGCTTTGATAAACCATCTTATCAGAGGTAATTTTTGTGGGAGTCTCTTTGCTTCGACTGCCCTCAGCACCCATTTTTGTTTCCTCTGCCCATAGCATAGAACACAAACAAAAAAATATACATGCGAACACAATAAATTGTTTTTTCATCTTTTTATTTTCCCTTGAATTTTTTGACGTCAAATTTCACTGCCAGATTCAAAATTTTATGGTAAAGTCCTCCCAAAAATCGCGTTTACCCCGCCCACAGCCTCAATTGTTTCTGTTTCCAGGTTAATGACAGCTTTTTTTGCCTTTAATACCATACCATGGTTACTTAACGAAGTCGAAGCATTTCCTCCCTGTGAAGCATCAAAACCTTTTCTCGCCTCCACAGGCCCATCTAAAAATATCTTTTTCAGTTTTCCTTTATACCTGGCTCTATTTGCCCTCAAACTTATATCCTCATAAAATGCTGTAACCTGTGGCCATAGTTCAGCCTCATCTTTCTGCTGATTAACCTTGCCCTGTGGCGCAAAAATATTCAACTTTTTCCTATCCTGGCCAACATAATAAACTATTCCTGGCTCATCTAAAAAAATTTCTTTTTTCTCTTCGCTATAATTGGCTCTTTTAGCAGTAAGTTCCCGGATAATCTGTCCATCTTTCCCCTGTTTAAGGGTAATACCCTGTAGCGAAAGGTCAGCTGCCAGATCTTTTTTGATCTTTTGTATCTCAGGCGTAAAGCTTGATAACCAGCGCCAAATAAAAAACATCAACAACAAGCCAATAAAAAGAAACGGTATCGTCTTTTTAAGCATCCGATAAAATCCACTTCTTCCACAAGAGTTCCTTCCTGCCCTGGCAGGTCAGCAAAAAGTCAATGGCCTCACGCACAGCGCCATTTCCTCCTGTGGCTGTACTTATCCATCTGGCCAATCCCTTAATTTCTGGTCTGGCATTAGCAACAGCCATTGGCAGGCCAACCAGTTGCATAGGTCTGGCATCAACCCAATCATCGCCAAGAAAGGCCATCTGCCTATACTCGATCCCTTTCTTAAGCTTTAGTTCCTCCAGCCTGGGCAGCTTATCATTAAAACCAGGATAATAATCAGATATACCAAGTTCTCTAATTCTTTTCTCCACAGCAGGAGAATCAAGACCAGAAATAACGGCAATTTCTAACCCCGCCGCCTGAGCCAGCTTGATTCCAAGGCCATCCTGCACATGAAATCGCTTCATCACCTGGCCGGTTTTATCATAGTAAAGCCCACCATCAGTCAAAACTCCATCCACATCCAGAACAAGTAATTTTATTCCTTTAGCCAGCTCTTCAGCCAACATGAACTGCCCTCCAAAGTCTGAGCAAGTCTTTAAATAAAGACAAAGTGCTATCCAGGGGCCAGGAATTCGGCCCATCACACAGGGCATGGTCCGGGTCAGGATGCACTTCCATAAACACTCCATTACACCCGGCAGCAACAGCAGCGCGCGCGAGAACAGGCACAAACTCTCGCTGTCCCCCTGAACAGGTGCCTTTGCCACCAGGAAGCTGAACCGAGTGAGTCGCATCAAAAATAACAGGAAACCCTGAGCTTTGCATTATGGGCAAAGAGCGAAAATCAACTACAAGATTGTTGTACCCAAAAGTGGTACCCCTTTCTGTAAGCCAGATTTTATCATCAGCAATAGTGCCACTTTGTTTTATTTTCTCCACTACCTGTCCCATATCCCAGGGAGCGATAAACTGACCCTTTTTCACATTAATAATCCTGCCCGTTCGGGCAGCAGCCACAAGAAGATCAGTTTGCCGACACAAAAAAGCTGGTATTTGAATGACATCTGCTACTTCCGCTACCGGTTCAGCCTGATCCGGGGTATGAATATCCGTAAGTATGGGCAGACCAGTCTCGACCTTTATTTTCTCCAGCCATTTAAGGCCAGTTGCAAGTCCCGGCCCTCTGAAGCTCTTAATGGATGTGCGATTGGCCTTATCAAAAGAACTTTTAAAAACAATAGTTACGCCCAGCTTCTGCGCTATCCTGGCCAGGCTCAAAGCAACTTCCATGGCCAGTTCCAGGCTCTCAAGAACACAGGGGCCCGCTATAAAAAACAGCGAATTCCGGGTAGTATCTGATAAACTGGTTCGCATTTTTCTATCACCTAAGCTGCTTCAGCTAAAATTAAATTTTCTGTTGCAATATTAAAAAGATCCTTCTCGCTAAATCTCTTTTTCGCATCAAGTATCTCCAGACCTATAATCTCTCCATTTTCATCAAAATCAAGATTAATACCATCCTCCACCTCTTTAGTTCTTGCAACAAGCTTTTCCTGAAATCTTATATATAAAGCATCCACCTCATGATCGTATTCTATCCTCATAAAATTCTCCTATTTATTTTCATCTCCCTTCTTCAGACGCTGTCTAAGGGCTGCTCGCACAAATTCCCTGAATAGAGGATGGGCATGCATGGGATTAGACTTAAACTCTGGGTGAAATTGACAACCCACAAACCAGGGATGCTCAGGAATCTCCACGATCTCAACCAGTGTTTCATCTGGAGAAAGGCCACTGATAATCATCCCTCCTTGCTCAAACTCCCCGGCAAACTTCTTGTTAAACTCATAGCGATGTCGGTGCCTTTCCATGATTTCAGATGCCTGATAGGCCTCAAATGCCTTTGTTCCCTGCTTCAGGACACAAGGATAGGCTCCAAGACGCATGGTCCCGCCTTTTTCACTATCTGCCTGCCGTTTCTGCACAGTCCTGGTTCGAAAATCATACCATTCTTTCATCAAATAGATAACCGGATAGGGAGTTGCTGAATCAAACTCTTCAGAATTGGCCTTTTCAAGGCCCAGCACATTCCGGGCAAACTCAATGACCGCGCATTGCATACCCAGACAAATGCCAAAGAAAGGAATTTTATTTTCACGGGCATATCTGATGGCCAGAATTTTCCCTTCCACGCCTCGTGAGCCAAATCCACCGGGCACCAATATACCATCTACTTCTTTAAGACTTTCCGCAACATTTTCAGGGGTAAGTTCTTCTGCATTTATATATTTAAGATCAACAGCCAGATCATTGGCTACTCCGCCATGAACCAGAGCTTCATGTAAGCTTTTATACGACTCTTTCAAATTCACATATTTACCGACTATTCCAATACACACCCTGCCTCTGGGGTGACGAATCTTATAAACCAGGTCTTCCCACTTTTGCAGGTTGGGATTTTTGGCTGGCAAACGCAAGAGAATTGCTACCTTCTGGTCAATACCCTCTTCATACAGAGCCAGAGGAACCTCATAAATATTTTCAACGTCAATGGCTGTAAAAACAGCGTCTTTATCCACATTACAAAAAAGAGCTATTTTAGCCTTAATTTCATCAGAAAGCTCTACTTCTGATCGACAAAGAATAATATCAGGCTGAATCCCTATGCTTCGTAGTTCCTTGACACTATGCTGTGTAGGCTTGGTCTTTAGCTCACCAGCAGCGCGAATATAAGGCACCAGAGTCAGATGAATATATAAAACATTCTCCTTACCAAGATCATTTCTTAACTGTCTGATGGCTTCTAAAAATGGCTGTCCTTCAATATCTCCAACAGTGCCCCCAATCTCAATAATGGCCACGTCTTCATCATTTTGAACTACACTTAAAATAGCATTCTTGATTTCATCGGTAATATGTGGAATAACCTGAACGGTCCCGCCCAGGTAATCCCCGCGCCTTTCCCTGGTAATGACTGAATAATAGATGCTGCCAGAAGTAAAATTGTTTATCTGGCTAAAAGGCTGATCAAGATAACGCTCATAATGACCAAGATCCAGATCAGTCTCTGCTCCATCATCAGTGACATAAACCTCTCCATGTTGAAATGGGTTCATGGTGCCAGGATCAACATTAATATAAGGATCTAATTTCTGAATGGTTACTTTCAGACCTCTGGCTTTAAGCAAAGCTCCCAATGACGCAGCAGCCAGACCTTTACCCAGAGAAGACAAAACCCCACCTGTAACAAAAATAAACTTTGTTTTCATAGTTACCTGTCCTTTTTCCTTCTTATCCCGCTAGGTTCCTTTAAAAAGCTGACTCTACTCAACTTTCTGAGTTGAAAAAATGTTCAATGTTTTCAGCTAATTACAAAGCCGAATTGTCAGAGTAACCAGTTTTCGGAAACGATCAATATTGGCTTAAATCGCCAGAAAATCGTCT
>CAJXJU010000105.1 GCA_913055195.1 uncultured Desulfohalobiaceae bacterium
AATATTCAGCGGGATTTCTTTATTTGATTTTCTTGAAGAGTTTTCTCAAAAAGGTCCCTCTGTGTCAGGGTAGATGTCGCCTCAAGGTGATGGGGATATAAGAAAGGTTTGTTTTCCCCATCCAGGCCAGGTGCTTCTGTACATAGGATTCTCTGAAATGTAACCTGATAAATTTTTGACAGAATTTACTCAGGAACCAATAAATAGGATAAAAATCATGTCAACTATTAACTTCAACACCACCAATCAAACATGGAGGCAGCTTCTTGGAAATGGGCTTATTTACAGAGTGCCCAGATTTCAAAGAGATTATAGCTGGGGACAGGATGAATGGGAGGATTTGTGGCTGGATATTGCGAATATGTTTAGTCCTGACGGTGAACCAGCTCACTATATGGGATATTTAGTTTTTCAGAGCAAAGATCAAAGAGTTTTTGAAATAATTGACGGTCAGCAAAGGCTTACTACTTTGAGCCTGTTGGTTCTTGCGGTTTTAAAACATTTAAAAGAACTTATAGAACAGGGTGTTGAACCAGAAAACAACAAAAGAAGAGAAGAACAACTTAGAAATACCTTTATTGGCTATCTTGATCCTGTAACTTTAGTGGCCCAACCTAAGCTCTCTTTAAATAGAAATAATGATGGATTTTACCGAGATAAGTTAGTCCCTCTGGAAAAGCTTCCTCAAAGAGGGCTTTCTGTCTCTGAAAGGTTACTCAAAAAAGGGTTTGAATGGTTTTATAAAAAATTAAAGGATACTTATGCAAAAAAGAAAAATGGGCAGGAACTTGCCAGATTCCTCACAGACCTATCTGATAAGCTTTTTTTTACTGTTATCACAGTAACAGATGAACTTAACGCCTTTAAGGTGTTTGAAACATTAAATGCCAGGGGCGTTAGACTTTCTCCTACTGACCTTTTGAAAAATTATCTTTTTTCTGTGGTGTATAGAGAAGGAGCGCATGATACAGAAATTGATGCGCTTGAGCGAAGATGGAGCGCAATGGTGGATAAACTTGGCAGTGAAGACTTCCCTTCTTTTTTAAGAGCATATTGGAATAGTCGTAGTAATTTTGTTAGAGAAGCTGAGCTTTTTAAGACTATTAGGAGATCTACTCCTGATAAAAAAAGTGTGTTTGAGCTTATAAGAAAAATGGAAGAAGACATTGATGTATATGTAGCCCTGGGGAATCCTGAGGATAGTTTGTGGAATGTAAAACAAAAAAAATATATTCGTGAACTTAAAATGTTTAGGGTGCGTCAACCCTGGCCTTTACTTCTTGCATGTTATAGAGTTTTGGATGAAAAAGATTTAGAACAAATACTCAGATGCATAAGTATAGTTTCTTTTCGCTATAATGTAATATCTACGCTAGCAACAAATATTCAAGAAAGGACATATAACAAAGTTGCCCAGAATATTTCACAAGGTGAATTGCAAGGAACAACAGAAATAATAATGGCGTTAAAAGATATTTATGTTCCAGATCAGCGCTTTGAACCTGCATTTGCAGAAAAGATTCTAAAAACTACTTCATCAAGAAATAAAAAAATTGCCAGATATATTCTTTTTGCCATTGAGAAGCATTTAACAGGCAAAGATTATGACATAGAAAGTTCAAAATATACTTTAGAACACATATTGCCAGAAAATCCAGAAAAGGGCTGGGATGAATTTAGAGATTCTCAACTAGATGAGGCTATTTATCGTTTGGGCAATTTTACTATTTTAGAGGCAGAGTTAAATCGTGAAGGAGGAAATAAAGACTTTAAGGAAAAACGAGAAATTTATCAAAAAAGCGGTTTTAAAATAACCCGTCTTATTGCTGAAGAAAATGAAGAGTGGAATATGTCCCGTCTTGTGCAAAGACAATTGTGGATGGCAAAACAAGCTAAAGGTATCTGGAGTATAGCGCAGCTTAAATAGCTATTCCAGCAGGCGCCTGTCCCTGTGCGATGTGCTTGTTCACTAAATTTTAGCCAGATGAACGAGTTGAAATTCACGGATTCAGGATAAAATTTTCCGAAACGCAACATGAGGTATTGTTTATAGCTAATCTTGAGATTGGAAATTATGAGCATAAAAATTTCATTTAGATGCGATAACGTGTCCAGCATAATGACCCCTATTTTGCTTAATGTATTAAGCAGTAATTAAGGAAAGATGCTTATCATGTCAATTAACTCAACTTTCGGAACTCCGAAAGTTGAGGATTAATACTTGTTTTAGGTTTTTTCTTGAAAATGGAGCTTTTCTCAATATGGACAACATTAAACAGTTGCGTCAGCTTATCCGTATTTTAAGCCGTCCTTTAAAGCCTATTCCTCCCGGGCAATCCATTTGTTTTTCTGCGAGTTTATCTATTCGTCCGCGAGCAGTAATTTTTGATATTTATGGCACCATCCTTATTTCAGCAGCAGGTGATATAGGCCATGATGCTGCGCAGGATAGTGAAAGCGCGTTCTGGCAGGCAGCGGAATTTGCGGGTTTGACCAGGAGATTAAGCGTTAAACCCGGTATCAGGGTTACAGAATTATTGCGCCACTTTATAGAGCGAGATCATGAACAGAAAAAG
Organism: uncultured Desulfohalobiaceae bacterium; assembly: GCA_913055195.1. Lineage (GTDB taxonomy): Bacteria > Desulfobacterota > Desulfovibrionia > Desulfovibrionales > Desulfonatronovibrionaceae > Desulfovulcanus. Next base: position 2,577 of record CAJXJU010000105.1, read on the forward strand.
AGAGCTGGCATACAATATCCTGAAGTGGATATTCTGGATATCTGGCAGAAGATTCTTCTGGATATGGGACTGCCGGAAGTGAGCAAAGAAGCAGTGTGTACTCTGGCCCTGGGTTATGAGCTGTGCGTCAATCCTGTCTGGCCTATGCCGGGGCTCAGGGAAACGCTTTTTGCTTTGCAACAAAGGGGAGTTGTGCTGGGCATTATCTCCAACGCCCAGTTTTATACCTCTCTTATTTTAGAGACTTTACTTGGCGCGTCTTTATCAGAACTTGGTTTTGTAAGTGATTTATGTATCTGGTCTTATCAAGAGGGAATGGCCAAACCAGCAGCTTTTCTTTTTGAGAAGTTGCAACAGAGACTTTTAAAATACAATATTTCGCCACAGGAAGTGATTTACGTTGGCAATGACATGCTTAAAGATATCTGGCCCGCCGCGTGCATGGGCTGGAATACTGCGCTTTTTGCTGGCGATGAAAGATCATTGCGCTGGCGGGAGGGAGATGAGCGGGTGGCTGGAATTAAGCCTCATGTGGTGCTTTCTGATCTTTATGATCTCTGTCAAGTTTGAAGTTCAATCTCTGTTTTGTGATGAAGTTGAGAAGTTGGGAAGTTAAGAAATCTGGCCAATAAGGATGAGATTATCAACTCAGTCCCGGCCAGACTTCCTGTCTTCCCATCTTCCTATCAACAAAATTGTAGAGACGCCCTATAGGGCGTCTCATCTTTCCAGGAATTACCAGCCCAGGACATAATAGCGTAGATAAATATAAAGCATTGACAGAATGATAGTCAAAAGAGTGACAGGCACGCCATATTTCAGGAAGCGGACAAAGGTGATTTTATGTCCGGCCTTTTCACTCATGCCAACCACAATAACATTGGCTGAAGCGCCGATGGGAGAGCCATTTCCGCCCAGACATGCACCCAGTGCCAGTGCCCACCAGACAGGCATCATGGCTGCGTGACGGATATGTTCTGCTGTTGCAGCTTCTGTCAGGCCGTAAACTTTATGAACCATGTCAATGAGCAGGGGGTTCATGGTGGCCACAAAGGGAATATTATCAACAATGGCTGAAGCAACAGCAGAGAACCAGAGCATAACCATAGATAAGGTGAGCATGTTGTCTGGCTGCGGATTGGTCAGGTTAATCATTTTTTGCGACATAAGCTCTATCAGGCCTACCTTTACGGTACCGCCAATGATGATGAACAGGCCGATAAAAAAGAAAATGGTAGGCCATTCCACTTCAGCCAGGATTTCATGGGGCTCTTCGCCAGAGATGAGAAGCAGGGTAGCCGCGCCCATCAGGGCCACGGTTGCTGGCTCGTAATGGAAAATGCCGTGCAAAACAAAGCCGCTTATGGTAAGAATGAGTATGGTAAGGGATTTTTTCAACAGGTCTGGATTTTTGATCATTTCCCGCTCATTCATTGCCATGACTTTGTTCCTGTTTTCTTCTGTTACATGCAGATGTTTTCCAAAAACAACTTTCCAGCACAGCATCCAGAAGATAAAAATAATTACAATGGCCGGTGTAAGATGAAATATGAAGTCCATGAAATTTAACCCGGCCTTGGAAGCGATCATGATGTTTGGCGGGTCACCAATTAAGGTGGCAGTACCGCCAATGTTTGAAGCCAGGGCTTCGGTGATCAGATAGGGAACCGGATCTACTTCCAGCTGTTCAGCAATAAGCAGGGTCACTGGTGCTAGAAGAAGCACTGTTGTAACATTATCTAAAAATGCCGACCCAATAGCCGTGATGATCGCAAAGATGGTCATAATGGTAAAAGGCTGGCCTTTGGCTATTTTTGCTGCTTTGATAGCCACATATTGAAATACGCCAGTCTTGGTCATGACATTGATGATGATCATCATGGAGATGAGCAAAAAGATAACATTCCAGTCCACACCAAGTTCAATGTCATGAAAAGCCTCGTGCTGGAGCAGGATTTTAGTGATTAAAACAAGTGCTGCTCCAAAAAGTGCTACTTTTGTTTTATGTATTTTTTCCGAGATAATAACAGCATAGGAAATGATAAAGATTAAAGTTGCAGTCCAGAACATTTAGAGCCTCCAGTTTTATTGTTATGTTACAAATTTAAATTTGAATGGATTTATTTGAGGCCTTAGCCAGCCAGATCGTCAAGGAGTTGTTTAAATATGCGCGACGCATCATTATTAGTATTGATTAGAGAGAGGTCAACGGTCTCAAGCTTCTTCAGGTTACAGGCAAAGCAGAGATTGGCCATATAGGTTAAGACGTCGCGGCGATGGACTTCACCAACAAGTACATCTTTTTCATTGAGAACAGGAAGGGCATTAAAACGTTTTTCCACTAAAATGGCCTCTGCAGTTAGGGCGTGATCATCAGGTTTTAACGTGGTGAATTCAGTGACCATGAATTCATGAGCTTTTCTTTCTTTGACTGCGGCAACGTGTTTTTTGAGAAAATCATCACTGTCATCAACAGCGCTTAAAAGATTAGCATCAGCATAAGTTGGCAGGGCCAGTTTTAAAAGATCATACCCCGTTATAATGCCCATCAACTTTAGCTCTTCGTTGACAATATAGACCTGTCTGGGAGCTAGTTCTGCAATCTGGCAAAGCAGGGTTTCAAAAGAGGATTCTGGCGGTGCCAGAACCAGATTGGTGCGCATGATTTTTGAGATCAGCATAGTTACCTCCATAAGTTAGTGGTATTTGTAGGGGGCCGAGTACCTAAAATGGACTGTTAATTTTATTGCCTGTCCGTTTTAGGTGTTCGGTGTTTATCCCTAAAGCTCCAGATGCTTAATGTCCAATGTTGGGCACAGTCCTTTCAAAGGACCATCTGGATAGGGTTGGACAATATTAAAGACGATATCCTGCCCTTTTTGGGCGTGACCTTCGCCTTTTTCACCGTCATAAAACGCTCCATTGGCTTCTAAAATATGGTTTAACTCAACTTTCGGAGTTCCGAAAGTTGAGAAATCCGAAATTCGAATATCG
>CAJXJU010000106.1 GCA_913055195.1 uncultured Desulfohalobiaceae bacterium
AAGCAATATGCTAAATAATGGTGTGATGAAGAAAGAAATAATTCCTGAAGCCAAGGTAAATAAACAACCAATAAATACTATAAGAAATATTATAGAATTAAGCTCAAAAGTAAAATCATCGCCGAACTGGAAGCTTTCTATTGATGAAGGACCGAATAATTTGTGAGCATATCGTAATTTGCGCAGGTTTAGTTCATAGTCCATTTCCATAACATAAGCATCTGAAGCCAGCTCACTAAAGCCCTGACTGAAAAAATCTTTGCGGAGTTCTCTACACAGATTGCGAGCCAGCGAGTATCCCCTATCTCTTTTTAAAGCAGTTTCATCTGGAATGAGCATTTTGAGTCTCTGAGCGTATGAAAATCTATCCTTTAACGAAGATGCACGGGTTAAGGCTTTTGTGTTCTTCTGTAATGTTAACCTGAGAGATTCGATTAAATCTGAAAATTTCAAGCTGCCTTTGTCTTCAGATATCTGGTTGCCCAGTTCTTCAGATGCTTCCTTTAGCCCATAGTATTTAAGATTTTTGAATTGGCAGTGTACAAAAATAGCTTGTTTCCAGGTTTCAAGCCTGCTTTCCTCTGGCGTTGCCAGCTCTTCCTCTGGCGTTGCCAGAAATGAAGACGCGTGAAAGGAGCAATCAACGAACATGAGGGAACGGGGATCGTCTGGTAAGATAGTGTCAATAAAGTTACAGCCCAATATAATATTAGAATAATAGCCTTCTGGTTTTGTATTGTTGATATTATCAAAAGCTGCGCCTGTAAAATCACAATAAAAGAAATGTGTGTTTTGTAATTTTTCTATATTGATTTTAGCTGACTTGAAGCTTGCATTAACAAATGCAACATCGTCGCAAGTAATTCTAATTAGAGCACTTGATTGAAATAAAATTGTATTAAAATAGATATTTTTTAATTGTAGCTTTTCTATGGTCGCGCCATTAAAAGAAAGTGCTTTGAAAAAATCGTTATCTTTTATGTCTTGTTCCTTTTTATCTCCCATAATAAGACACTTTTTTAAAGTGGCATTTGACCAATCTGCACCATCAAAGTTTTTTGGGTGTTTTATTTTTAACTTTTTGCAGTCTGCGCCATTAAAAGAGATGTCTTCTAACTCACATTCCTGAAAAATGGCCTTCTTAATTATGGCAAAAGAGAAATTGGATTTTTTCAAATTGCAATTAAGCCATTTAACATTTTTAAACTGAACTCCTTGCATGTTTGCCATGTTGAATATACAGTCCTGAAAAATCAGTTTTGAATCTTTTTCTGGTTGAGTCAGTGCGAAAGATATATCTGATGAAGTCAGATCAACATTTTGAAAATGGGCATTATTCAATACAGTATTACGGAGACTGGCTCTGGTCATAGGGGAAGATAAAAATTTTGTATCACTGAGATTGCAATCAGATAGGTCAATGCCATCCAGTTTGGAATCTTTAAACTCTGTTCCGGTCAGATCCATGCCTGAAAGAATGGCATCTGTTAGTGTTGTATCTTCAAATATGGGAGGAGTATCTTCAATGCCTGCGTCCTGAAAGGAAGAGGATGTGAGATCAGCTTTTGAAAAATCTGTACCGTCAATATTGGATGCTTTGAACTGTGCGGCCATACATTTGGTTTTTTTTAGTGATGCCTTTTTTAAACTGGCAGCCTGAAAAAGTGCACCCTGTAGTTCGCAACTGTCAAATACTACATGTTCCAGTTCTGCTGCCTGGAAATTTGTAGCTTTTAAATTGCATGCATTATCTTCCAGTTTTTGTGTCCGGGAATTTGTGGTTTTTAAAGTTGATTTTTTAGAAACGGATTCTTTCAACCTCTTGCTATCTTTTTCATTGAGTGTGATTGGCAATTCATTTGTGTCATTCCAATAGAACCTGGCTTTATTTAGTATCGCTCCAGAAAAAGATGCCCCGGACAGGTCAGTTGCTATAAAGCAAGCCTGCTCTGCGATCACATCGTCTGCTGCAATATTGCACATTTTACATTGGGAAAAAATTGCCTTTCTCAGAGTTGCACCTTGCATGCTTGCGTTATTTAGAATTGTGTCTTCAAAAAACAATCTTTCCAGGTTCGTTCCATCAAGAATGCAGTTTTCCATGTGTGCTCTTTGAAAATTTGAAGAAACTGGTGGGGTATCTTTATTTGATGTGGAATCATTATGTAAATCGCATCTTGAGAAAGATACGTTTAAAAATGAGCTTCTGTCTAGAATCGCGTGACAAAAGCTAGCCTCGTGAAGATCAGAACCATCAAAAACAACTTCAATGGCCAGGGTATGATCGAAATTGGAATAAGCCAGGTCAGAATTGCGTAAGATTGCTCCTGACCAATCTGTTTTTTTAATGTCGTTCGTCTGGATTTCTAGTAAGACGTCCTGTAAAGTCAAGAATCCGGTGCCTGAGCATGAGCTGTTTGTTTCTCTGGCCAGATATGCCAGATTTTCAAAATTCTGGTTGTTAAAAAAAGTTTTTTCCTTCTCCTCGGCTTCATAACCGAATCGCCCGAAAAAAAAATCTACATTATCTCTGCCCACAAGATGGAGATAGCCACTGGAGGCTGTCTTATGTTTGGCTGCAAGCCTTTCACATACTGACTCAAAAGGTTGTAGTTTTTCTGATTGCGCCTGCATCCAACGGCAATCGGAATTACTTATGTCAGCCTGTCTTAACAGTGTTTTGTTAAAACAAGACCATCTCAGGCTTGCATTATAAAGTTTTGTTCGCCGTAAATCGCAGTTTATAAAATGACAGCATGAAAAGTCAGTTTGTTCCAAATCAGCTAAACTGAAATCAATAGCTATGAAGATGCTGCCCCGCAGGTCTGAGTTTCTCTGAGGGGTGGCTGGAAGGATGAAAAATGAAGAATTGCTGGGGTTGCGGCCATCAAGAATTGTAAATTGCAAATCTGTACGGGATGAAAGATATTTTTTAACCTTTTTAAGGGCATTCTGGTCGAGATGTTTGAGACAATAGTGAAAGGACTCTTGCCCAATGTGAGTCGCTAAATTCTGGCATCCAGGTTTTTGACATTTTTTGAAAAAATACGGTTTCATAACAAAACATTTTGTTCAAATAAATTTATAATTATATTCAGGAAGAGATGAAAGAATAGAATAATCTGTTAAGATACGTTCCCTGATTACCAGGTTTTTTTTGACAAACCCGGGTCTTTTTCCATATCTAAAGATAAATTTCCTGTCAAAAGATATTTTATCCTGAATTCCTTCCCGCAGCAGGTATTGCGAAACAAAAAGCCCCTGCCCACAGGGAATCTGATCCGAATAATCTACAGATGACATTTTATAACCAAGTAGCGAAAGAAACATTCTGGCTATGGCCGGCTTAAAGCCAGCGTTTAGCTCAAGCAGGGAAAGTAGTCCCGTTGACCCCTGAATGCGGGGATTAATTTCCAGAATATTTATGGAATGGTCGCGAGGATTATATAAAATATCTGCCCCCATAATACCTTTGTAACCTTTTCGGGCAACTAACTCTCCCAGTTGTTGAAGGATCTGTCTGATATAGAGACGGATTTTTAAGGGAATTAGTCTTTGAAAGGCCAGGAAGTCATTGCCTGCATATATGGGTCTGATATAGCCATTCTTCAGTATTGGTATTACATATTGTATGGATGGCCAGGGTATTTCAACGAGTCCGTTGCCATAGATCAAAATATGACCATTTATGATCCAGCCATCAATAAATGGAGAGAGCAAGGCAGAAATCCAGCCGGATTGTAGGAAAATTTCCTGTAATTTACTTGACTTACCTATATAAGTTTTTGTTCCACAACTTCCATCTCTGGCCTGTAACACCATGAGGGTGGATTTTGAAATTGATGGCCAGTTGCCTTTCCTGATATCAATAAATGAAAGGGTGGGAAAGCCATTAGCAACAAGCCATTTTCTGGTCCTGATTTTGTCGTTCCACAGGTGAAGCAAAGATGGAGGGATTGTCCATATTGGCTTAAGAGGAGATGTTCTGGATGCTGGAAAAGGAACATAGGATAAAAGATAAGTATTTTTTACTATGTCTTCAGGTAATGTTGATATGTTTTGCCAGAGTTTTGAGTTATACAGATGCTGGCTACCCCACAGTAAACGTCTCCTCAGAATATTTTCCAGACTGATTCCAGGTACAACTCCTGAAGAAGCTTCCAGAGTTATTGAAAAAGATATTTTGAACCAGGAAAGGAGATGTTCTGCTTCCCAGAATCTGCTACCAAACCATGTAAAATGTTTTTTATGGTTTATTTTGTTCATGCTCGGAGTCAAGCACCGCACCTGGAAATTCTCTTCTGAATCCGTGAACTTTTGTGATAATTTCATCCACTGAACGGGGACAGTCCCCTGCTGGAAATAGTACTCATGGGACAGGCACCGAGCACCTGAACATACTGGCATTGTTCAGACAAACTCAGACGTTACATCTCAGATGCTCGGCCTGTCCCTTCACGCAAGCATATTAGCGGTAAGTCAGCTCTGGCGATTGATGTCTATCCCGCTACTGGCAGATGCACCCGGTTATAAACCGATTTTTCAAAAAGATAGAGATATATTCAGAGTTTGTCAATGAATAGCAATCTGTATTTAGTGCTAACGTATCTAAATTTTATAGTATTATCTGCCTGTCCCGGATTTCCCACTTTTTCTTTCCACCATATCTGAAATGTCTTCTATAGATCCAAGTTTAAGTTCAACAGGCTCTGGGATTATTTTTCTAATTTCGTCTATATCATTCTCAATTAGATCTTTAGGGTTCAGCCGTTGTTTTGGATTATTTGCTATCCATGCGAACCTGTATTCTCTTTGATAAATATACTTTTTGGACTTTGAGAATAAAAGACCCAAACAACTTTGATGCCTTCCATAAGTTACCCTTCCATCAACTCCGATGTAATCAGGCATTTTTATGCTAAATGCATGATGAATTCTCCTAGCAAATTCAACTGGATCATTTATAATCAAACAACTTTCTGAACCTTCAAATTCATGGTAAAGTCCTTCATCATAATCATACGAAAAGCAAAGTATATAGCTATCAACAGGTAAATAAATTGTTGAGTAAGTTATATCTCCTATAGTCTTGATATCCGAATTATTTTGTGCCGAAATTATCATTATCTTATTAGAACTTATGTTTTTTTGATGAATCAGCTCATTGTCTTTTCTGGCTTCATCATACTCTTTTTTAATGTATTCAAGTGCTGGACAAATATAGAAATGGCCGTTTTCATATGCGTCCTTGATATATTTAGATTTACTATACCGATACAACTTGTTTTCCGGTTGACGATTTACAAATTCCTTTTCCGCTTTTCCATCAGGAACGAACATATGTAAAACAAGATTCCCATTCTCATCAAAATATACTAAAGCCAAATCATCAAGGTGATTCGAAATATCAAAACTTTGGTATTTAACTCCAGGTATAAACTCAAAGCCTGCGGGGTATATTGTTGATTTTATTTTTATTGGAAGCCTACTTACAGGTCTTTTTTTAGAATTAAAGCCAAAGAGTTCACAAAAATTGCTTATCTGAAGACTTCCCATAATTTTATCTC
>CAJXJU010000107.1 GCA_913055195.1 uncultured Desulfohalobiaceae bacterium
CGGATTTGTTTCGAATTTCGATATTCGGATTTCGAATTTAGATGAGATAGCCCTGCCAGTCACAGCAAGGCATGCGCATCTTAATTTAAGGCCTGAACATCAACATGAACGCTAACATCCTTATCCACCTGGCTTCTTTACCCTGTTGAATTTCTTTCTATTTTTACCCTGTTGAATTTTTAAATGTTCAACAGGGTAAGTCTTCTTATCTTCTCAACTTCCTTCACTCATCACCCATCACTCATTAAAAAGGCCGACTTCAACACAAAATTAATTTAAAACCAAAAAATAAGCTATATCAACAAAATTTGGTACGTCAGCCCTGGAAGGGCCTGAAATTCTGGTTGACTTCTGAAAAAAAATAGAGATAACAAGGGAAATGTTATAAGGACATATTTCTGGACAATTTTTTTAAAGATTATGATGCAACAGGTTTATTTTATAGAACATTTATGGGACAACTTATGAGCAACAAACGGAAATATCTTGAGACGCATCCGTGGATAAATTTTTCAGTCAATCTTGCAAAAGCAGGGCATCAATTCTGGATGTTATTAGGGGAAATTCAATCAAAATGTGAACATATTGCTGGCACGCCACTTTTGCCTTCAATTGCCCGGGAATTCTACAGAGTCTATCTGGCAAAAGGAGTATCTGGCACAACATCCATTGAAGGCAATACCCTATCAGAAGAAGAAGTGTTGCAGCACCTTAAAGGCAAGCTCAAACTGCCTCCATCAAAAGAATATCTAAAACAGGAAATTGACAATGTAATAGAGGCCTGTAACCTCATTTCAAAAGAAGTTCTTGAGAAACAAAATCTCAAACTAAATGTAGAAGAAATTAAATTTTTTAACAGATTAGTGTTAAAAAATCTTGAACTTGATGAGGATGTTGTCCCTGGAGAGTTCAGAGAACATGGTGTCGTAGCCGGACATTATAGGGGTGCACCAGCGGAAGATTGTGAATATTTGACTCAAAAACTTGTTGACTGGTTAAATGACTTCACTACTCCCGGAGAAGATCTAAAAATAGCCTTTGGAGTTTTAAAAGCCATTATTGCGCATGTCTATTTTGTCTGGATACATCCCTTTGGTGATGGCAATGGAAGAACTGCCAGGTTAATAGAATTTAAAATATTGCTTTCAGTTGGTGTACCAGATGCAGCGGCTCATTTGTTAAGCAATTTTTATAACCAGACAAGACAGAAATATTACTTAAGACTGGATCAAGCCAGTAAAAAAAAGGACGGAATAATTTCTTTTATTGAATATGCCCTGGAAGGGTTTAGAGACGAACTAAAAGAACAGTTAAAAGAAATCAGATTTTATCAGTGGGATACTATCTGGATCAATTATGTCCATAGTGTGTTTAAAAACAAAAACAAACCAACCGATATTAGAAGACGTCATTTGATTCTTGATTTGTCAGAGCAAAAAGAGGCCGTGCCGATTAAAGATGTACGATATATTTCCAGAAGAATCACCAGAGCGTATGAAGGAAAATCTGAGAAAACTATTACCAGAGACATTAATCTGTTGATAAAAAAAGGCTTGATAGCCAGGGAAAAAGATAAAATCAGGGCCAGAAAAGAGATTATACTCGCGTTTTTGCCTGAAAGCGTTGCTCTGCGATCAATTTTGTTTGGAGAGAGGTAATAAACAACGGGTGCATCCGCTGGTAGCGGGATCACACCAATTTTCACCGTACTCCAGGGACAGGCACCGAGCACCTGAACATACAGACACTGTTCAGACAAACTCAGGCTTAACATCTCAGGTGCTCGGCCTGTCCCCGCCACGTAAGCACATTAGCGGTAAGTCCATCCAGGTTGCTAACGACCATCCAGCTACTGGCGGATGCACCACCCTATTCATGGTGCTATGGGCCGGAATGTCCATTTTTAATTTTCTACAATTTTGTCCTACTAGCGAAAACACCATTTTGAAGGCGGCTAGTGGAGTATAATAAATGAAAAAAATAAAGATAGTATGTCTTGCTAATTCCAGAAAACTTTCAGGTCGATGTGTAGCAGGAAAAATACTTGGAGAAAATAAATGGATACGACCTGTAAGTAATCGTAACACAGAAGAAATCTCTGATGTAGAACAACAATATGAAAGTGGCCATCAGCCACAACTCCTTGATATTATAGAATTAAGGGTTAAGGAACACAGGCCACGGCTACATCAAAGTGAAAATTATTTGATTGACAATGAATTTCAATGGAAAAAAATTGGTAAATATACGGATAATCTGGATAACTTATTAGATAATCCAGAATTATTATGGGGAGTAGGCAACGATAGAAATTATTCAAGTTATGAAGGAGTTAATGATAGAATACCAGATTATGAATGTAATAATTATAATCAATCTTTGTATTTAATCAAACCACAATCATTAATGATTTTTGTACGTTTAGAAGGTGAAGAGTTTGATAGGCCACGACGAAAGGTCCGTATTCAATTTAAATATAATAATATTCTCTATCGTTTTCCAGTAACTGATCCTCTTATTGAATCAAAATATTTATCCATGCATAATGGCAGCTATAATCTTGATGTTAAAAATAAATATTTATGTGTAAGCATTGGCATGCCATACGAAGGATATTGCTATAAATTCGTTGCTGCATTAATTGAGATGTAAAAAAGGAGAATATTATGAAAACGATTTATACAATTGGACACTCTACTGATACGTTGGATGTTTTTTTAAATTTTTTAAGAAAAAATAAAATTAATACTGTTATAGATGTACGTAGCGTTCCATATAGTCGTTTTGCAAATCAATTTAACAAGGAACAACTGGAAAAATTTTTGAAAAAAAATAATATTTATTACATTCCAATGGGCAAAAGCCTGGGAGCCAGATTTGAAAATAAAGAATTGTTGTTTAATGATGGCAAGGTTAATTTTTCTAAAGTAATTAAAACTGATTTATTTCTTAACGGTATTGCAAGGATTGAAAAAGGTATAAATCAAGGATTTAAGATAACATTAATGTGTTCAGAAAAAAATCCATTACAATGTCATAGATTCTCATTACTAGCTCGTTTTTTACATCAAAAAGGATATAAGGTTGCTCATATCGTTGGCAATGATGTTTTTGACCATAAAATTTTGGAAAAAAAAATGATTAACTATTATATGACACATCATAAAATCTCTTTAGAAATAAATAAAATCATAAAATTTCAAAAAGTTCAAAGATCGTTATTTATAGATGAAGAAAAATTTTACACCAACTTAAATAAGTTAATAGCATATTCGTCAACAATATAAAAGATATTCAGTAATAGTAGTTTATCAATTAATTATACGAGGAATGTTATGAATTTATATACCATAGGTTTTTCTAAAAAAAGTGCAGAAGAATTTTTTAAACTTTTAAAATCGAATAATATTATGCGCCTGATTGATATTAGATTAAATAATAAGTCTCAACTAGCAGGCTTTACTAATGTCAAACATTTACCATATTTTTTAAAAATTCATGGGATTGAATATATATATAAGCCTGAATTTGCACCAACTCAAGAATTATTAACTGAATACAAAAAAAAGTCAATTTCATGGCCGGAATATGAAGTTAAGTATAAAGAGATTCTAGTGAACAGAAATATTCTAAAAAATCTTAATTGGAGTATTTTTGATGATGCTGTTTTATTGTGTTCAGAACAAAAGGCAGATAAATGTCACAGAAGACTTTTAGCTGAATATCTTGCACAAAATAATAATCAAATTAAAATCAAACATTTATGAATATGAACAATCAATCCACCAAGAAAATTTATCGAAACCATTCTATAATTCTTTTAAACTTCAATTTACGCAATCCTGACGCAATACAATGACGCTAATGCCTTTATTATCAATAAATTTTAAGGTATTTTTATAGCGTTATTAATAAATTTTTTACGCAATAACACATAACAGGACTGTTTTATGACCCTAACACGCAGAAAAAAACTAATAGAGGTGGCACTGCCACTTAAAAAAATCAACCAGGAAGCCAGTCGGGAAAAAATCAATCAGGCATGGTCATCCATCTACCCTGACACAGAGGGCTTTCTTAACAAACCAGGTAAAATCACATTATCAGGTGCTCGGCAGTCACCAGTGAGCTACCAATTTAACCTGCAAAAACAATAGGTTGGCGAAAAGTTCACGGAATCAGGGAAAAAATATTGTGAGATAAAAAAGAGAGGATAAGATGCAACTGATTCTGGATATCAAAAAACTCGGTCCTGTAAAAAATTCTCAGGTTATCTGGCGACCGCTGACAGTGTTTATAGGACCTAATAATACAGGTAAAACCTATACTGCATATCTGATACACGGATTATTGAATACGCTTCCACTGCAATGTGGCCTGGATTCGGATAAAATTGAAGAACTTTTTAACCGTGAACAACTCAAGTTGGATTTTGAAGAGACAAAAAAAGCCTGGTTAGAAGCCTGGCAGAAAAAAGTAAAAGAAACTTTTTTACCTGAATTCTGGGAAACATATTTTGCAGTTCAAAATCATGAACCAGAAATTCAGATAAACTTGTCTCCTGATAAATGCAAAGCTAAAGAGTTTATCGTAAGCCTGGGTGTCTATGAAGATATAGATAAAGAGTCAATTATAATTGGTACTGTTGGTTATAAAATTACTATAAAAAAAGACAAAAAAAATTTATTGTTGTCTATACTGGACGTATCTAGAGATGTCGAAAAATTAAATGATGATGACAAGTTATGGATAGCGTATAATGAATTTGAAGAATACTTTTGTGAAAAATTTGCTTACTGGTTAGGTTTTCCAGAATACAGTTTTGTCATACCTGCTGAAAGAACATCGTTCTTATTTTATAAGCATTGGTTTGTGTTAAAAGATAAAATATGGACTATTTTAATGCGATCTAAATTGTCTGAAATTTTAGATGTTAAAAAATCAATTTATTCTGTCTTAAAAGAATTTCATTTCCCTAAAATTTTTGAAGATTTTTTGAGTTTTCTTCTGTTGGTGGAAAGAAAAAAAGAATTAAAATGTTATGAGGATGCAATTGAACTTTTAAATAAAAAGTTATTAAAGGGTAATGTGCAGATCAAAGATGGAGAATTCTTGTTTAATTATGGCAAAGGAACAGTTGGAATTTCGGGTGCAAGTTCAGCAGTAAAAGCGCTTCTGCCTCTGGAAAAATTTCTAAGGACAGCCCCAAAAGGTGCATTCTTAGTAATAGATGAGCCTGAAATGCATTTGCATCCAGAAGCCCAGGTACTCCTTGCTATTGCCCTGGCAGTGGCAATAAATTCTGGATTACGCGTTTTATTGACTACTCATAGCCCCTATATTCTGGATACCTTTAATTTTTTAGTCTGGGCGCATCAAATTAATGCAAAGCTAAAAACAATAGATGACCCTGTATTAAAAGAAAAATTTCAGCTCACTTACCTACTCTTTTAAAAGAAATAAAAAAACCTTTAATAGGCGCCTTATATCTAAAGAAAGAGATATTCAACCTAAAAAAAGATGAATATTATAAAGAACTGCAAAATAT
>CAJXJU010000108.1 GCA_913055195.1 uncultured Desulfohalobiaceae bacterium
TCACTGTTCACTGTTCACTGATCACTGTTCACTGATCACTGTTCACTGTTCACTGATCACTGTTCACTGAATTATGATTTTACCATATTTAGATAAATCACCACAGATCCATTCCACTGCATTTATATTTGAAAGTGCAGATATTATTGGTGATGTAACAATTGGTGCTCAGTCAAGTATCTGGTTTAAGGCCGTTGTTCGAGGTGATGTTCATTATATCAGGATTGGCGAGAGGACGAATGTTCAGGATGGAGCACTTTTGCATGTTACACGTAATACTCATCCTTTAGTGATTGGTAATGACGTAACAATTGCTCACGGTGTAATTCTTCATGGATGCACGGTAAAGGATAGGGTATTGATTGGAATGGGAGCAATTGTACTGGATGGGGCAGTAGTACATGAGGATTCAATGATTGGCGCTGGTGCTTTAGTGCCTCCGAATATGGAAGTGCCATCACGGACGTTAGTTGTTGGAGTTCCTGCGAAAGTAAAGAGGGAATTAACAGAGGGAGAAGTACAACATATTCGGCAATCGGCCCAGAATTATATCCGTTATGTAGAAAATTACAGAAAGTCAGGGGTGAAAAATGTCAACGCAAGCTAATAATAAAAAGAAGAAAAAGATTCCAAGATGGGCTTTTGTCAAATGTCGTGGTGGTGAGCGGGCTCCCCGCTCTTTTTTTTACCCTGATGATATAAAGGATTGTAAGCAGGCAAGCGAGAAATTAGGCTCTAATCTGGTTTGTCAGATAGGTTGTCTGGGCTTTGGCACCTGCGTGGGCGTGTGTAAATTTGAAGCCATTACAATTGCTGAAAACAGATTGCCTGAGGTTGATAAGGAAAAGTGTACAGGTTGTGGCAGGTGTGTGCGTGCCTGCCCCCAGAACGTGCTGGAGCTTACTTCTGATTTAGATATTTTATTCAGGTTAAATCGTGGTGATGACTGCCTTGCTCCCTGCCAGCAGACCTGTCCTGCTCAGATTGATATCCCCAGGTTTATTAAGGCCATTAAAGAGAAGAGGTTTGATCACGCACTGAAGATTATTAAAGAGCACATGCCCATGCCCCTGACTCTGGGCAGGGTTTGCCCCAGGCCATGTGAAGATAATTGCAGGCGCAAACAGGTGGATGAGGCCGTTGCCATTAATTATTTAAAGCGTTTTGTAGCTGATCTGGAGTGGAAGAGCAAAAAAAGGATGCCTCTTTATGTAGCGCCGGATACTGGACATAAAGTGGCGATTGTTGGAGGCGGGCCAGGTGGACTTTCCTGTGCATATTTTTTGCGCAGGTTTGGTCATGAGGTGAAGATCTTTGAGGCCATGCCAGAACTGGGCGGGATGTTAAAATATGGCATTCCTGATTATCGTTTGCCACCTGAGATTCTGGAGTGGGAGATAAAAGGAATTTTAGAACTGGGCATAGAAGTTGAGACAAATGTTGCTCTTGGCAAGGATTTTACTTTGCAGGATTTAAAAGATAGGGGATATGAGGCCATTTTTCTGGCTACTGGCGCATGGAAAACCTGGGCCCCGCGTATGGATGGTGATGATGCAAAAGGTGTGATGACAGGAGTTGAATTTTTGCGCTTTGTGGCAGAAGGAAATCCGCCGGATCTCGGTAAAAAGGTGTTGATCGTAGGCGGTGGCAATGTGGCAATGGACGCGGCAAGAACAGCCATTCGACTGGGAGCTGAGGAAGTTTGCGTAATTTATCGTCGTACCAGAAAAGAAATGCCTGCACTGGAAGAGGAGATTGAGGCAGCAGAAGCAGAAGGAGTCAAATTTTTGTTTTTGACCAATCCTGCAAAGTGCGTAAAATGTGAAACAGGCGCTTTGAGAAGCATTAAGTGCATCAAAATGGAGCTTGGTGAGCCTGATGCCAGTGGCCGCAGAAGACCTGTGCCCATTGAAGGTTCAGAATTTGAGATGGAGGCGGACACTCTTATCCTGGCAGTGGGACAGAATCCTGATTCTGAGATTTATAAAAATGATCCTCTGGGCAGGGCACTGGAGATTACCAGATGGGATACGATTACTGTTGATCCTGCCACCTGTCAGACAGTTTATCCTGATATTTTTGCTGGTGGTGATCTGGTTATCGGCCCCATGAGGGTTGTTGATGCCATTGGCATGGGAAGGGTGGCAGCCAGAAGCATTCATAGCTATTTGATAAAGGGCAAGGTGGAAAAAGAAGTCAAGATGCTGACCGGGCTTTTGCCGGAAGTAAAGGTTGATAAACCTTTGCCTGTGCTTGAACGTCAGTCCATGCCGCATTTACCTGTTTCTGAGAGAATAGATAATTTTAATGAAGTTGAATTGGGATTTAATGAGGAGTTAGCCTTAAAAGAAGCTGCCAGATGTTTAGATTGTGGTTTGCAATGCTATGGGTAAGAAGCTTGACAGGGATAAGGCAGGGGACTATCTAATAGTCCTGGAATAAAAATTAAGGAGGATTATATAATGGCAATGCAACTGACAGATAGCAATTTTGAGGCTGAAGTTTTAAAAAGTGACATACCTGTGCTGGTTGATTTCTGGGCACCCTGGTGTGGTCCTTGCCGGGCAATAGCTCCTGTGATTGAAGAGTTGGCTCAGGAATACGCTGGACAGGTAAAGATTGTTAAAATGAATGTGGATGAGAATCCCACAACCCCTGGCAAGTATGGAATTCGTGCTATTCCAACCCTGATTCTGTTCAAGGGTGGAGAGGTGGTCGAGCAGATTACCGGGGCTGTTTCCAAAGCCAGTCTCAAGCAGATGATAAGCGAAAAAGCGTTATAAGTAGATGAAAAAATATGATGCGCTGGTAATCGGAGGTGGGCCAGCCGGGACCACGGCTGCTTTTTATCTTTTGCGTTCAGGCATATCGCTGGCCTGGGCAGAAAAATTGTCACCTGGCGGCCAGATGCTTTTGACCGGGTGGATTGAAAATTATCCAGGATTTCCCAAAGGTGTGACAGGGTACGAGCTCGCAGAGACCTTTGTCCAGCACCTGAAGGATTTTTCTTATGATCATTTCCAGGATGAAGTTCTGGAAATGAAATTAAAACCAGGAGCAAATCAGGTCAAAATTGGAGAAGAATGGATTGAGGCCAGGACCGTTATTATCTGTTCTGGTGCCAGGTGGAAAAAGTTGGGCGTGAAAGGGGAGAGTGAGCTTGCAGGACGGGGTGTGTCTTATTGTGCCGTGTGTGATGGCCATTTTTTCAAGGATCAGGTAGTGGCCTGTATTGGAGGAGGAGATACAGCTCTTGAGGAATCTTTGTATTTATCCAGGATTGTAAAAAAGATTTATTTGATTCATCGCCGGGATAAGTTCAGGGGGACAAAGGTTTATCAGGAGAGGGTTTTTAAAAATCCAAAGATAGAGATTTTGTGGAATACTGTGGTTCAGGAATTTGTGGGCGGAAACGAACTGGATTCCCTGCGTTTGAAAAATGTAAAAACTGGCGAAGAATCTATTTTACCAGTAAATGGTGCGTTTGTTTTCATTGGTGTTGCTCCTCAGGCAGATTTTGTCCCTGAAGCTATAAAAAGAGATGAGCTGGGTTTTATCATTACAGATGCAGAAATGAGGACTAATATACCCGGTGTTTTTGCAGCAGGTGATATTCGCTCCAAATTATGTCGTCAGGTTTCAACAGCAGTCGGTGATGGTGCTACAGCCGCGCATAGTGCAAACTTATATCTGGAAAGCTTTAGTGGATAAAAATGGAGAAACAAAGATTCCATGCTTTGAGTATCCCTGGTAGTGGCTTGTTATTAATGCTGCTGCTTTTGTTTTTTTGTTCTGGATGTGGGATTATTGATTACTTTTTCTTAAGCCCTCCAGAAGACACTGCCCAGGAATTGGCTGAGGCAGGTTATGAGGCCATGCATGAAAAAGATTATAGCAAGGCCATTGAGTATTTCAGTAAACTAAAGGATCGTTATCCTTTCAGTCCTTATACCCCTATGGCTGAAGTAAGTCTTGGCGATGCCTATTTTCTTGATGAACAATACAAGGCTGCTGTTGAGACTTACAAGGAGTTCGAGTCCCTGCATCCCAGGCACGAATCCATTCCCTATGTCCTCTTTCAGATTGGCGTAGCCAATTTCAAGCAATTCAAATCCATTGATCGTCCCCAGGATAATATGGCTGAGGCCCTGGAATATTTTTACCGCGTCAAGGAGACATTTCCTGACTCAAAATACGCAAAGGCCGCTGACAAGTATATTTTGAAATGCCGCAGGTACCAGGCTGAGCATGAAATTTTTGTGGCTGATTTTTACTGGCGCACGGAAAAGTATAATTCCGCCTGGAAAAGATATGAGTATGTTGTTGAAAACTATCAAGATTTGCCAGATATAGTTCAATATGCACGGCGAAGGGGAAAGTTGGCCTATTTCTTATATCAGAAAAAAGTATCAGAGCTGAAAAGGAAACAGGAACAGGGCAGCTGGAAGCAATGGTTTGACTGGTTGTAAATTTGGAATAAACGCAAACCAGGCAGGTGATCGAAAAAAGTTAGAGTGGATGTGGGCAAAGATGTGATGCTGAAATTTTTTACATCTGATAATTTTGTAATGCTAATTTTTACAGCAACAGTGACTGTAATTATTTTCAAAGGGAAAAGTATTAAGGAGGTTTTTTGAGTATTATGCTATCTGGAGAATGGTGGAAGATAGCGTTTGTTGCAATATGTATTTGTCTCTGGTTTTGTGGTTTTAAGTTAGCAACAGCTATAATAGTAATTGCTTTTTCATTTTATCGTTTTGTAGTGTTACAAAAGTTAGCATATAATCGCTATAAAAAATCAATTTCTCAACCAGTGATGGCGATAGAGATTGCACCAGAATGTCAGGCTGATGTCGATCTTATCTTATGTAGAGGTAATGTGTATCAATTTTATAATCAAGATGCGGATCGAATTTTAGATAGCTGGTAATCATGGCAGAGAAAGCATTGTGTGAAACGGTTATAGAATTGTTTAAATATTATATTAACAATTTGCAGCCAGTTTATAATTATTTAGTTGTATTAAAAGATAAAAAGCCTATACAGGCTGTAGTTGAGATAGAAAATACATTTTCTCATCTGGCACAGGCCTGCAAAGACGCAGATGAAAAAGGTCCCAATAATCAAAAAGTAAACAGTAATCTCAAGAGAGCAAGAAATCATTTAAACAGGCTGGAAACAGATTTATATAAGTTGTTGCTGGTAGAATTAAAACGCAGATTAGATATAGAACAAATAAATAATAAAGAGGTTGTTCAATTAGCAAAAGTTGCTCGCGATATAGAGCTTGCTGAAATAGGGGCGGTTGATGAAGGTCATAGACGTATTGTTGATGCTTATAGGATGGCGGTGAATAAGGCTATTGAACTTCTGGAGTTGCCACCTCTTTTTAGAGATTAGCTGTAACAAATGGTGATGTTAGTTAAAAAGCGGTCTGCGGGCCGCTTTTTTTGTATCTGAATCCAGCTTGGGCGTTGTCAAAGTAAGGAGGTGGGTGCATCCGCTGGTAGCGGGAAAGTCATTATCTGCCAGAATTGACTTTCCG
>CAJXJU010000109.1 GCA_913055195.1 uncultured Desulfohalobiaceae bacterium
ATACCAATTTCGGAAGATTGGTTAATGTTATATCCAGCACTTGTGATTTCTGATATATTTTTGTTATAGCTATTTATATCTTTTAAAGCGGTGCCAACACGATGAGAATAATCCGTACCCGCAGGCGATAGTGAATTTAAAACCCCAATGCCTGAAAATGTTATTTATGGCTGGAGGTATATCAGCTATATCAAATCTAAAAAAGAGATATTCTTTACAGATGAAGAGGTAGAAAACATCATTAATACCATTAAAGAAGCACAGTTAAAGCCTTCTATAATGACGGAGATACAGCACGTAAACAATTTAAAACAAGCACATTCTGCTAGTTCAACTACTTGTCCTCAATGTGGCGCTCAACTGGTTAGACGGGTTGCTAAAAAAGGAAGATATAAGGGCAAAGAATTTTTAGGATGCTCCAACTATCCAAGATGTAAGTATATTCATAATATAAACAAGAAGCAGACAAAGGAATTTTCTGCAAACACATAAGGATACGATTAATATGAACATTCTCACAAAATATGCTTTGAGCTGGATTGGGCTGGTTGCTCTCGCTATCATTAACGGAGTCATCAGAGAAAAATGGTATGGGCAATTTATGAACGAATTGTCCGCCCATCAATTGTCCACAGTAATTGGGATCGCTTTGTTTGGATTTTTTATCTGGATTCTCACAGGAGTTTGGCGAATTGAATCAGCAAGGCAGGCTTATTTAATAGGTGCGACCTGGCTGATCCTAACTATTACTTTTGAGTCTCTCTTTGGTCATTATGTGATGAATCATCCCTGGAATAAACTCCTTCACGACTACAATATCTTCAAGGGCAGGGTTTGGATATTTGTTTTAATATGGACGGCTATTGCGCCATATCTATTCTATAAAATTCGGTCCTAATCGTGTAAGAAGGGACTTTTCTCCCACCCGACGAGGGGTTCATTCCTTAAAGTCAGCTAACCCTGCCAAGCATAATCAAATCCTGATCAAGGTCATGCCTGACTACCTGCAAGCGCTCAAAAACTCCTGCCAATTGATCCCCTGATACCAGGCTAAGATGAAACGGAAACAGGCTCGTAGCATTAAGGATTGCTCTTAAAACGCTTTTCTTTTCAGGTTGGGCATGTAAAAAGGCTTCCACAAGCCAGGCAATGAGTTTTAAACTTTTTATATCCTGAGACATACCCTGAGTATAAACACCTTTACTGGATGTCTCTTTTAACACACCCCAATCTATGAAACTTCTCAACACTCGCTGAACCGCTCTGGACACTGTTTCGCGCTCGCCATAATGTTCTCTCATACGTCTCTGGATTTGCCTGGCCACAACTCTTCCTTGAAGTTCTAACAAACGCCCTACATAAGACGCCACAGTGCTCCAAAAAGGATAAACAGCCATTATCATGCCCCAGTGCACTATAATATGATATTCTCGCGGCAAAGTTGCAATAAGCTCAAGACCATCTTGCTGAAGGCAGGAAAATTCTTCTGAAGGACGGACCCAGACTCTCATCAAAATAGTAATTGTCTTGTTAAGTGATCCCCGAACATTACTATTGCTGCCCGGAAATTCAGGTTGAAGTTCTTTTTGCAATATTGTCTTTATTGCAGGGGCTTTTTGCCCTGCCAGAGCAAGATAGGCTGTCTGTTCCAGCCATTTAAGACGAATAATGCGATCAATCCCGATCCTGGTATAGCGTGAACTAACAGACGGATTCATCGACTTTTCCTGTCAACCAATAGCGGTAGCGCAAGGGGAACAACTACTTCCTCAACACTTATTCCACCGTGACACACTGAATTGTCCCCTTCCCGCACAAAAGCTGTTCTATCTGGAGCAAGAAGAGGAAAATAGTCTTCTGGCAGACCAACTGGCGGCCACTCCAATGCCTCTGGAAAAGAGTCCCTGATCCTCTTCCTGAGTCTTGCATCAGAATAAATGCGAACGCGCTCCCCGCGAAGATCTGCCACTGCTCCTTCAGCAGGCCGTCCACATCCTTTAGCCTCAATATTGCCATGATCAGAAGACAAATAAACCAGAAAATCATTATTTAACAAAAATTCTATAAGCTGAATCAGAAAACCTGATTTACCCCACTGGCGAACAGAAGCCAGCATACCCGCCGCGCCCAGTTCCATACCGTGCATAATTTTATCAATTTTATCAATAACCAACCCTGCTACGCGAAGTTTTGGCCTGGCCAGAATTTCAAAAGTTTGATCCAGATCTTTATCTCCCAATCCTTTGACATAAGCTATTTCAACTGATTTAAGGCCCTGATCAACCCAGAATTGTGTCCAGAAAGCAGGCTCTTTGCTGGTGGAATGTATGCTGCCAGGAAAATAAAGTGGTGGTTTGCCAGCAAAGGCAGCCTGACGGGAAACAGATGTGATGGTAGGAATCCAGGCAAAAAGAGCGCTTTCACGAAATTTTAAATTATCATTTTGCTCTTCAAGAACACCCTTGAGTACAATCCACTGCTCCAGAGAAAGTCCATCCACCAATATAAGCGCAAGTTTCCGTTCAAGCACCTTACAGGTGCTCGATATATTCTGTCTGGACATAGATGATGAGTGATGCAACATATAGCGCGGGAGATGATGCACCATCACAGGGTTAATGGCAGGTAGATTGATCAAACTGGCATACCGTTTTTTGACCCAGCAAAGGAACTTTTCATCAATCTTCCGGGTAATGGTTTGTATTCGCCTGGATAAAGAAACCCATTGCTCATAACCATTATCCTTTTCATTTATAGATAGCTCATTACTCATTACTTTAAGATTGGCCCACATATAGGCAAAGCGAAACCATTCATCATAGCGAGCAGTTGGCGGGGGAACAGAATTTTCTATATTTTTTAATAAACCTTCTATACGATTTAAAAGCATTTCTGTTTTAGATGTTGCAATACCAATATTTACCCAGCTATCAACTAAAGTATCAGCTTTTGCATAATTAACTGGTTTGAGCAGACCTTCAAGAAAAAGATTGTCAATATAGATACGAATATCGTCGTGATCAAAGGGTATATCTTCAGGGCCAGCAATTTTAAATCCATAATTTGCAAGCTTATCATGAAAATTGTTTTGCTCACACCTGGTAATACGATCAAGAAATACAGGCCAGCGCTCCTGCAAAAATAAGAAAAATGCTTCCCGATCAGGAATAATAACTTCTAAAGGCCAGTCATCAAATTGATTATTCTGGCGCAATACCTGAATAAATCGCTCATCTAAAATGCGTGGAATCCGCGTGTTGGTATAATGACGGCGAAGGAGCACACGCAGTAAATCTGACGGCTGTTTGATAAGTTCAGGGGCAATCTCAAAGACATGGCGCAGAATAAAATCTTTTGTGGCGTTGTCACCAAGCTGTCCTGGAGCATATTTTATCTGCGCATCATACAAAACATCCAGGTCAGCCCGATCAAGTGCTGTTACCACAGGATAACTTAAATTTGGGAAAATATCGCCTAAAGAAAAGGATAATTTACGACCAGCCTGCAATAAATCATAAGGCAAAACATCAAGCTCACTTGCTGTCTGAAGCACAACAACCAGGTCTGTCTCTTTGCCCTGATCCCAGTGGGAACGAAACCTGGATTCATAGGCATAGCGAAAGGCAATATGATCTTCAAAGGGAATTAATTCAAATCCACGCTCACGAATACCCTCAAGGATTTTTTCCTCAAGAAGCAGGCCATCTGGATCAGCCACAATAGTCAGCCGGGCAATCCGTGGAGTAAATTCACTCAAGATATGGTCCCGCCAGCTTTTCTGGGAAACGGGGAAAGGGGGAGTGGGAGTTATTTTATCAGCCATTTGTCTGCGTCAGGTATTCGTTTAATAACTACCCTGAAAAAATTGCCATCGCGGTTATCCTCAAATTCAATATGAGGATACGCTTTCAATGCCCGTCTAATTCCACTCCCCAGACCTCTATATGGCAGGATTTTTGTTGCATATGAAGCTAAGATAGGGTTTCTTATATTAGAAACACCTTTTTTTATATTTTCCACAGTCAAATTATTCGGAAGATGTCCAGGGCTGATAATTTCTATGCGATCATCAAACACAAATAATTTTATTGGAGCAGAAATAAAGTAATCTCTATGAATCAAAGCATTGGCAATCAATTCCTCAAGAGTTACTTTTGGAATTTCCGGCTCTCCGGGAGCATTCACATTTCTGTCTTTCTGAACATGCCTGATATTACGAAGTACAAATCCCATCGATTTATGAAAAATAGTAGATATTTTACCTTTTAGATCTTCACTATCCCTATATCGGGTTTCATGAATTTCAGTCCCGGGAAAAGAAATCGCTTTTACAATAAAAACAGGAAGTTTTACACTGGGATTTTTTGCAAAAAGCAAAGCGCCGGCAACATTCAACGCTTTGTTGCTCATCAAGTTCATATTTTCCAGAAGTGTTTCAAGAGCCGTGTTATTTTCATCGAGTGATTCTTCAAAATTTTGTTCGTAAAACTCTTTAAAATATTCCATATCAACATTAGCTATTGTTAATCCGGGAACAGGGATTTCATCACCATGAATCAATCCCGCCTGTTGAAATAAACGTTGCAATTCTTCTCTGGATGTGGCTTTGCGTTTATCCGCTCCGCTTTTTACCCAGATGACCCCATCCTTATCCATATAAGGTTTACTAATGCCATCGGGCACACTTATTATCATTACCAGACCGTCAGGAGTTACTATGTTCTCGCTTATAGGATTTATCGGTGGCCGAACATGTTGTGATGCAGCATTGGATACAAGTTGATTCAATCGTCTCATATCATCGAAAGTCAAACCGGAAAAAGTTCCGTCATCACCTACCCCTATAAGAATTTTACCACCACCAGAATTACTAAATGCTACCATTTCCTGAGCTAATGATACTTCATTGGTAACATTTGCTTTAAACTGATGTTTACTATCTTCTCCCCTGGCAATAATTTCTAAAAGCTCTGCGGTTTCCATATTTCATATCTCCTCTGACGTTGCTTAAAAGCCTCTTCACCACCTTCCATGATATTTACGATTTCCTTTTGCATTTCCGGACAATCAATACTTCCTATCTTAGTATGTATCAGGTTATCCGAGAATGAACATGAAATAATCTGTTCCGCATCACCCAATACAGGAAAATTGGCATTATGAGTGGCAAATATAAATTGTGTGTTCGGTTTTATCTTGCATATTAATTTAATTACATCTTCATAAATAGTTTGATTATCCAGATCGTCTTCCGGTTGATCTATAATAAAGACATCATTATCTTTCTGACTCAAGACAAAAAGAATTAATGCGGATGCTCTTTGGCCAAGAGAATGGTGCTTTAATTCTTTTCCACGATATTCGATTGTAAATTTATTTGGCACCTGCCAGGTTAAAAGGTCTGCCAGATTTTTATTAAAATAATCTTGAAAATTTATTATTGATGTTCCAATAATATCTTTTACATCATCAAAATTTCTATAAATATCTCCAAAATCTGAAAACTTCTCC